>CAYWMH010000115.1:0-7361 GCA_964459315.1 uncultured Verrucomicrobiota bacterium | reverse complement strand
CCTTCCTCTGCCAGCGATCTTTCGCCGGCCGGCTGAACCATTGGCTGTCGCGCCTCTTCACGCGACGGAAGGCGAACTAGCCGCGACTGGCGCGAATCGCCCCCGTCTGCCACACCACTTTTCGGAAAGCGGCGATGTACTGGTCGAGCAACGCGCGTTCGGCATTGGGAAACGATGGCAGCTTGAGCAGCTGCATGTTCCCCAGTTGCGTGTTCGGCACGGCATCCGGCGCGTATTCTGGGAACGGCAGCTCGTCCGGCAGGCGGGCAATCTCCCGCCAGGCGCCCTCGGTAAACAGCGGCTGCTGGTGCAGCAGCGGATACCGCGGCCGCTGCGCCTCGCATCCCTCGGCGACCAGCGCCTCGATCAACAAATCCAGCGGCAAACCAACCCGTTCGCTGTCGGGCCGGACCAGGTACTCGAAATAAACCCGCTCCACGTGGCCCGGCCCGAGGTAGGTGTGAAACCCTAGCGACTCGAGTGCCTTGGACAAATATACAAGGTTCTCGTTGCGCTTGGCATTGCGCTTGGCCAAGTGGCGAAGCTGCACCCGCGCAATCGCCGCAGACAGCGGGGCGATGCGCGTCTTGATGCCGAAGGTCGTGCCGGCAAACCGCGCGGCCGTCGTCGGCAACTCGAGAGTGCGCATCATGTCTCCCATGCATGTGGCCCGCTCCAGGTACGACTTGTCATCGCACAAAAAAATGCCCCCCTCGCCGCCGGGAGCGAGTTTGTCGCCCTGCAGGCTGAACACGGAAATGTCGCCCAGCGAGCCGCACATCCGGCCGCGCCACTTGGCTCCGTGCGCGTGCGAGGCATCCTCGATGATCTTCAGCCCATGCCGATCCGCGATGGCCTGCAGTTCGGTCATTCTCGACGGCAACCCCCAAAGATGCACGACCACGATGGCCTTGGTTTTGTCGGTGATCTTCGCCTCGACATCCACCGGGTCGAGGCCAAGACGCTCCGGTTCGCTCTCGCAAAACACCGGCACGGCCCCGAGCCACAGCATCGGGATCACCGACGCCCAAAAGGTAGCCGTCGGCACCAGCACCTCGTCCCCCGGCTTGAGGCCAAGCGCAAAGAAGGACGCCATCAACGCCGAGGTGCCATTGTTGTGGGACAGTGCAAACTTGCGCCCGGTGAAGGCGGCGTAGTCGCGCTCCAACTCGCGCGCGGCCGGAGGGGTGGTGATGTTTCCGGAACGCATCACCTCGAGTACCGCCTGCTCGTCCTCCTCCGTGAGGATCGGCCAGCGGTTGGCTTCCGACTGGTCGCGCGTCACCGCCGGCTCGCCGCCGAGGATGGCCGGCAATTCATCCGCTGCCGTTTCCATTGTGTTGAACCTTGCGGCCGGTCAGCCTGTCGAAATGCCCCTCCACCCGCCGGACGTGTTGCCGGATGGCCTCATCGGCCTTGGCCGCCTGGCCATTGTGCAGCCGCTTGGCCAAGCGCTGCAACACCCCGATATTCTCGTTCCGCTCTCCCAGTCCCTCGCGAGGGATCCACTGGGCAATGTTTGTACGGCGCCGCAAATAGTCGTCCAGCGTGCAACACGACTCGTGGCGCGCGCACCAGTCGACCGACGGCACTGGCTCCGGCATACCGGGAAAGTAGTCCCACTCGATGTCCGGCAGACCTCCGTTGGTCTGAGGCTGTGAAGCCCGCACTTGGCCAACGACCTCGGCGGCGGTATCAGCCACCGCCTTGGCCAAGCGGCCACAGCCAGTGATCTTGCCGCCGTACGTCGAAAGCCACGGCTTGGCCTTGTCCCGCACCACCCGGAAGCGACGCGTCAGGTCGAGCGGATATGCGTCGGCATCGTAATCGTTCGGAACCGCCAGCGGCCGCACGCCGCAGCGGAGCATCGCAATGTCAGGGCGATCGATCTGCTTCTGCAGACGCCGGTTTGCGTGGCCAAGCAGGTAGTCGACATCCTCCGCCTCGACGCCAAATCCCTCCTCCGGGGTGTCGCACGGTGTCTCGGTTGGCCCAACCATCGACACCGGCCCCCAAGGCAGGTACAGCAGAGTGTCGTCGTGTTCGCCGAGGTCGAACACCACGGGAGACTCGTGCTGGGCCTCCCGTCGCAGACCGATGAACACACCCTTGCTGAACCGGTGCTTGTACGGCGAGTCGATGCTAAACTGCCCGTTAACCCGGTCGGCCCATACCCCCGCGCAATTGACGACGCAGCGCGCGCGGGCCTCCGTGGTTTGCCCGCTCAACTGGTCACGCAGTTCGAGCCGCCAATGCTTGTCGCCTCCGGAATAACCGCCGCCCTCCAACGCCGCGTGGTTGAGTGCGACCTGTCCGGGCGCAGCGTGCCGCGTGATCCAGCCCAGCACAAACCGACAGTCGGAATCGTTGAGCATCCCCTCCTCGAACAGGATCGAGCCGGCGGCACGGCAGTCCGGCTTGATTAACTCAGCCTCCGGAAAGGACACCTCGAGCGAAGGCCGGCGGCGGCGCAGAAAGCTGAGCGCCCAGTACAGATACAGCGCCGACTGAACTAGCCGCCGGTTGCGCCCGCCGTTAGCCGCGGGAACGTACCGAAACAGCTGCGGCCGGATGCGGCCGTTCAGCGAATGGATCATCCGGTCGCGCGACAGGGAAAGCTCGACGACTGCCCTGAAGTCGAAGTTACGGAGATAAAGCAGACCGCCCCACACCATCATAGCCGACGACTGGCTGGTGCCGCAGGCAAAGTCGCCCTTGTCGACCAACAGCACCCTGTAGCCGCGCGAGCACAACTCATGGTAGAGGCTCGCGCCGTTGATCCCGCCGCCCACCACGGCCACGTCGAAAACGGTTTCCCGGGCTTCGTCCCACAGGTTTTCACGGGTTCGATGCAACATGGGCTTCCAGCGTGCGTCGCGAACCGTCATGACAGAAACTGGAACAGCTGTCGAGTGATAAACAGCTCAGAAAAAATTAATCCCTCGTGAACCGAAGAACCAGCCACGGAATGAGGAACAACAGGAACGCAGCCAGCTTGAACACCCCCATGAGGAGGTAGTTCAGCATCTTCGCGTCGTACGCGAATTGGGCCATTTGAGCCTCCTCGATCCTCATCATCGCGGCATGGATGCCGACCACCCAATCCCAGGCTAACAGCATCAACGCGAACCAGAACAACAGGAAACCGAACGACACCAACAACGCCCGCAAGCAAAACCGCTCGGCAACCCGGCAACAATCTTCCGATGAATCAGCCATCAAAAAACGCTACTCCTTGACCAAGCGCTGGCAAGCGAAATGAAGGCCGAGGGAATCCCATGTTGGCAAGTGTCGCCGCTTGGTTTATCAACCGGCCATGCAATCGACGTTTCGCATCCTGTCCTTGTTAGTTTGTGTGCTTGGCGGATCGCTTGGCCAAGCAGAATCCCACGCAAAAGCACCCAACATCATCCTCGTCATCACCGATGACCAGGGTTACGGGCCAATAGGCCGGCATGGACACCCGTGGATTCGCACGCCGCACCTGGACGAGTTGTACGACACCAGCACTCGATTCACGCGATTCATGGTGAGCCCAACCTGTGCGCCGACTCGCAGTGCGCTGATGACCGGGCGGCATCCGATGAAAAACGGGGTGACGCACACCATCCTCGAGCGCGAACGCATGACACTCAAGGCCACCACCCTGCCGCAGGTGCTCAAGCAGGCCGGCTACACCAGCGGGATTTTTGGCAAGTGGCACCTCGGCGACGAGGAACCGTACCAACCGCTCAAGCGCGGTTTCGACGAAGCGTTCATCCATGGCGCAGGCGGCATTGGACAAGCGTACAACTGCAGTTGTGCGGATGCCCCGGGCAACAAGTACTTTGACCCGGTCGTGCGACACAACGGGTCGTTCGTGAAAACCAACGGCTTCTGCACCGACATTTTCTTCACCGCCGCGATTGGCTGGATCAAGGAAAAGAAGAAAGGTGATGCACCGTTCTTCGCATACATCACCACCAACGCGCCGCACGGCCCGTTCATCGCTCCGCCAAAGAACACCAAGTTCTTCACCGATCGCGGCTTCGGCAAAACGCAGGCCGGCTTCTACGGCATGATCGAGAACATCGACGAAAACATGGGGCGCCTAATGGACAAACTGGAAGAGTGGGATTTGTACAAGGACACGATCCTGATTTTCATGAGCGATAACGGCATGACCGGCGGCGGTTCCGGTCGTGTGGGCCAACCGGTGGCCAAGGGCTATCCGTTTTTCAATGCCGGAATGAAGGGCCTGAAAGGCAGTGCCGAGGAGGGCGGCGTGCGCGTGCCGTTCCTCGTCCGATGGGATGGTCAATGGAAGGCCGGCCGTGATATTGAAACGCTCAGCGCGCATATCGATGTACTGCCCACCTTCGCCGAGATCGCCGGCATCAAGACGCTGCCCAAGGGCCAGGTGGAAGGTCGCAGCATCCTCCCCCTGCTCAACGGAAAGAAAAAGAAACTGCCGGACGACCGTTACATCTTTACCCACCGCGGCCGTTGGCCAACCGGGACAAATCCCGACGATCACAAGACGTTCAACTACTCGGTTCGAAGTGAAAAGTGGCGTTACGTTGCCCCACAAGCCGCCCGTAAAGGAAATAAAAGCGCAGGGAGCCTGTACCACATGAAAAAAGATCCCGGCCAAAAAACGAACGTCATCGACCAATACCCCAAGGTCGTCAAAAAAATGCAGGCCGCCTACGAAAAATTCTGGAGCGAGGCCCGGCCGCTGATGGTTAACGAAGTCGTTCCAATGTCCAAAACCCGCCCCTTCCACGTCTGGCACGCGGAGCAGATGAACAACGGCGGGATCCCTAATTGGAAAACCCCGAAGCTCTAATTCAATTCAACGAACCTCCAACAGATCTCGAAAAATGAAAGCAACCAAACTCTACGACCCTCTGAGCCTCTGCGCCCTCTGCGTTTTTATCACAGCCGTGCCGGCGCTTGACGCCGCCAAAAAGACGAACTTTTTGTTCTTCCTTGTCGACGACATGGGCTGGGCGGACATCGGAGCCAACGGCAGCACGTTCCACGAGACACCCCACATCGATCGCTTGGCCAAGGGCGGAATGCGCTTCACGCACGGCTATGCCGCCGGATCCGTTTGCAGTCCAACCCGCGCCAGCATCATGACCGGAAGACATCCGGTGCGCGTCGATATCACCGACTGGATTCCGGGGCAGTCCAACCGCCCCGCGAACCCCCTGCTCCACCCCGACGACCGCGGCCATCTGCCCCTCAAGGAAGTCACCATAGCCGAGGCTCTCAAGGAGCACGGCTACCAGACTTTCTTCGCCGGCAAATGGCATCTCGGCGAAAAAGGCCATTGGCCAACGGATCAGGGTTTCGACATCAACATCGGCGGCCACCATCGCTGTTCGCCGCCCGGTGGCTACTACTCGCCTTGGACAAATCCCGCACTCAAAGCCAAGCACAAAGGTGAATACCTCACCGAGCGCCTCACCGAAGAGTCGGTCAAGTTCCTCGAAGAGCGCGATCCAGCCAAGCCGTTCCTCCTCTACCTCTCCTATTACAACATTCACACCCCAATCCAGCCGTACAAAAAACGGATCGACCATTACCAGGCCAAGTCGGCCAAGGCGTTCGACGGCAAAACGCCAACCGAGCCGGAGCACGAAGGCACCAACCGCCTGCGGCAGGACAACCCCGCGCTGGCCTCGATGGTCGCTGCGGTGGACGACAGCGTCGGCACGCTCCTAGGCAAACTGGCGGAACTCCAGCTCGACAAAAACACAGTCGTTATCTTCTTCAGCGACAACGGCGGCCTCAGCACGCTCCAGCGCGGACGCTTCGGCCCCGGCTGCAACCTCCCGCTCCGCGCCGGCAAAGGCTGGCTATACGAGGGCGGCGTGCGCGAGCCCACGATCATCCGTGCCCCTGGTGTCACCCAACCCGGCAGCGTGTCGCACAAGCCATTGATCAGCATGGATTTTTTCCCCACGATGCTCGATCTCGCCGGGATCCCTCTCCAACCCAAGCTGCACGTCGACGGCCGCAGCCTGTTGTCCCAACTCAAGGGTAACGACACCGGCAATCGCACGCTCCACTGGCATTACCCCCACTATCATGGATCCTCCTGGAAACCGGGCGCCTCGATTCGTGATGGCGACTGGAAACTCATCGAGTTTTACCACTATAACAATTTTGAACTGTACAACTTGGCCAAGGATCCCGGCGAACGAACAAACTTGGCCAAGCGCAACCCAAGGAAGGCTGCCGAACTCCGCGCGAAACTGATCGCTTGGCAAAAGCAAATGAAAGCCAAGATGCCGGTGCCCAACCCGGACTATAAGCCAACACAGTAAACATGAAAAAAATTCACCAAAGCCAAGCGCTTAAAGTTGCCCGATTTTTACTGGGCTCGATCGCCGCCGTTGGCATTGCGGTAAACTCTCCAGCGGCTACGCCATTCGAGTTGGCTGACGACTTCCTATCAAGCCTACTAAAGAAAAACACACACCCAGGCTTTGCTGTTCTCGTGTCGAAGGACGGTAAGATTCTCTTCCAGCGCACCTACGGCATGGCGGATATCAAAGCCAAGCGGGCCAATAATGAAGACACTCCTTTTCGCATCGGCTCGATCACCAAGCAATTCACGGCAGCGGCGATTCTCGAATTACAGGAACAGGGTAAGTTAACAGTGAACGACCCCTTGAAGAAATATTATCCCGCTTGGCCAAGCGGAGAAAAGATGACACTGCATCATCTTCTCACGCACACGTCGGGCATGGTCAGCTACACGTCACATCCGCGGTTTGAGTCACAAGTTCGAAAACCGGTCGACATGCCCAAACTGATTCAGTCGATTCAGGAGACCGAGGCAAACTTCCTGCCGGGCGAAAGTTTTGACTACTGCAACTCCGGGTATCTTTTGCTTGGGTTGATTGTCGAAAAAGTGTCCGGACAATCGTACGGCGACTTTTTGCGTGAAACTTTTTTCAAACCGCTGGGCATGAGCCAAACTGGCGTTCACCAAAAGGGAAGTGAGCCGGAAGGTGAAGCTCTCGGCTACACCAAGGGTCTCCTCGGATTCAAACGCGCCAATAATTGGGACATGAGTTGGGCCGGCGGCGCGGGTGCCATTTACTCCACCACCGGCGACCTGCATCGGTGGACCCTCGGCATCATCAACGGCAAGGTGCTGGGTAATGAGAGCCTGCGTGCGGCGTTCACTCCGGGGATTCTGAACGACGGCACCGAGACTGACTACGGCTATGGCTGGGGAATTGAAAACCCAGGAAAAGAGCCAACCGTGATGCATGGGGGCGGCTTGGATGGTTTCACCAGCTTCATGGCATACTCGTCCAAGCGAAAAATGCCAATTCTCGTCCTTTCGCACACGGACACGG
>CAYWMH010000114.1:5222-7577 GCA_964459315.1 uncultured Verrucomicrobiota bacterium | reverse complement strand
CGGCATCCTCACCGGCACGCCGGCCGGCGGCGGCCCGATCGAGGCCAACGACACGCTCGAGGTACGCATTCAGGGGCTGGCACCGCTGGTCAACTCCGTCAAGTAGAGCGGCCCGCGTTTCGGATCGACTTCACCCCGTTTTTCCTGTTCGCTTGGCCAAGCGCCGGCCTGTCGGTTGGCGAATCCCGAATTCACAATGCGCTGGTCCCAGACTTTCATCCCCACGTTGAAGGAGACGCCCGCCGAGGCGGAGATCATCTCTCACAAGTTGCTGCTGCGCGCCGGCTTGGTGCGCAAGCTCACCGGCGGCCTTTACACATTCCTGCCGCTTGGCCTGCGGGCGTTGCGGAAGGTCGAGGCCATCGTCCGCGAGGAGATGAACCAGGCCGGGGCTCTGGAGGTGTTCATGCCGGCGCTGCAGCCGCCCGCCATCTGGGCCAAGAGCGGCCGGCTTGAGACGGCCAAGGACGTGCTGTTTCACGTGAAGGATCGCGCCCGGAAGGAGTGGGTGCTCGGCCCGACGCACGAGGAGGTCATCACCACGCTTGTCGCCGATGAGTTCAACTCGTACCGCCAGTTGCCGGTCAATTTCTACCAAATCCAGACCAAGTTTCGTGACGAGATCCGCCCGCGCTTTGGCCTCATGCGCGCCAAGGAATTCATCATGAAGGACGCGTACAGCTTCGACGCCGACGACGAGGCGGCCAACGCCAGTTACCAGCGGATGTACGACGCCTACGCGCGGATTTTTGAGCGGTGCGGCCTGCGGGCCATCCCGGTGCAGGCCGACACCGGCGTGATGGGCGGCGCGCACTCGCACGAATTCATGGTGCCGGCCGAGACCGGCGAGAACGAGGTCGTCTACTGCGATAGCGGCGACTACGCGGCCAACATGGAGAAGGCCAACAGCCAAGGGCCGGCCACCGCAACGCCGTCGGACGACTGCGGTGCGACGGAGAAATTCGAGACGCCCGGTGTCAAGACGATCGACGACTTGGCCAACGGCTTCGACGTCGCGGCGGAGCGGCAAATCAAGACGCTCGTCTACATCGCCGACGACAAGCCGGTGATCGTGCTGCTGCGTGGCGACGACCAACTCGAGGAGGCCAAGCTCGGCGGCGCGCTCGGCACGGGAAACTTCCGCGCGGCGGGCGACGCTGAAATCGCCGAGGCGCTGGGCGCACATCCGGGCAGCCTCGGCGCGGTTGGGGTCGACGGCATCCCAGTTTACGCCGACGAGGTGTTGCGCGGCGGTTCCGGCCTGGTCACCGGCGCGAACGACGACGGACACCATCTGCGGAACGTCAACATCGAGCGCGACATCCCGGTCGGCATGTGGGCGGATTTGCGTCAGGTGCGTGCCGGCGAGTTGTGCGTCGAGACCGGGCAGCCGCTGAAGATCCGCCGCGCCATCGAGGTCGGGCACGTGTTCAAGCTCGGCACCAAGTACAGCGAGGCGCTGGGCGCGACATTTCTCGACGAGAACGGCGAGAGCGCGCCAAGCATCATGGGCTGCTACGGCATCGGCGTGACGCGCACATTGCAGGCGGTGATCGAGCAGTGCCACGACGACAATGGCATCGTTTGGCCGACGTCGGTAGCGCCGTACGAGGTGTGCATCACCGCGCTGGATGTCGAGCCGGAGTCGAAGGTGATGCAACTGGCCAACCGGCTGTACGACGAACTGCGGGCCAAGGGCGTGGATGTCATCCTTGACGACCGCCCGGCGCGCCCCGGCATCAAGTTCAAGGACTCGGAGCTGGCCGGCTTCCCTCTGCGCATCGGTATCGGCGAGCGTTCGTTGGCCAAGGGCAACGTCGAGATTAAGCCAAGGGTGGGGGAGATGATCCTGTGCTCACCGGATGAGGCGCTTGGCCAGGCGCTTGGCTGGCTCGAGGCCAACCGCATCGGATGAATGCGCCGCTTGGCCAAGCGGCCCGGCGTCATTTTTCCTCCGAGCAGCGCTTGGCCCACCACCGCTCGAGCATCCCGCCGAACTCCCGGGCGTAGCCGCCGTAATCTATCAGCGGCGACCGTTCGAGCATCCCACGGAGGTTTTCCCGGAGCTGCACCAGCATGTCCGGGTTGTTGCTGATCTGCACCGCCTTCTCGACGAACTCCCCCTCGTCCCGGGCGATGAACGCCTCCAGCCCGAGGCATTTGTTTTGCAGCACACCCTGCCGTGACAGGTAGGTGTCGCCCTCGAGGCAGAGCAGCGGCACGCCCATCCAGAACGCGTCGCCGGTGGTGACGCCGCCGTTGTAAGGGAAGGGATCGAGCATGAGGTCAATCTCGTTGTGCAACTTGAGGAAGTAGGCGACTCCGCCCTTGGGCCGGATGTCGATCTGCCCCGGC
>CAYWMH010000114.1:0-5122 GCA_964459315.1 uncultured Verrucomicrobiota bacterium | reverse complement strand
CAACTTGAGGAAGTAGGCGACTCCGCCCTTGGGCCGGATGTCGATCTGCCCCGGCCTCGGCGAACCAATCGCGCAGCCGCTGACCGTGGCCGTCGTTGAGTTGCTGCAGGATGATCCGAGCCTCGGGGAGGCGCTTCAGCACCCGTGCCCAAAGCTGGATGCAGGCGCGGCTGGTCTTGACCGGGTTGTTCAGGCAGCCAAGTGTGAACGACTTGCCGGAGGTGGAGGGCGGCGGCCCGGGTAGGGCGTTGACCTCCAACGGCGGCAGGTAGACCCACGCTGTGTGCGGCAGGCGCTCGAGTTGCTCGGCCCAAAGCGGCTCGGTCTGGCCGGGCGGATCGGAGTGCGGGTCGGTGACGCGATAGTCGATCGCCGTCATGCCGGTGGTGTTCGGGTAGGCGAACACCGATGCCTGCACCGGGGCAGGCCGGTGCGAGAGGATCGACAGCCGGCACCCACTGGTGTGCCCGGAGAGATCCAGCAGGATGTCGACGCGGTCATCGGCGACTTGGCCCACGGCGGCATCGTCTGTCTGGCCAAAAATGTTTCGCCACGCCGCAAGCGACTCGAAGCTGGCCTTCAGTTCGTCCTCCTCCTTCCGGTTGGCGTACACAAACAGCTCGAACTGGCTGCGGTCCAAGTGGTGGCAAAGGGTCAGGGCGAAGCGGCCGACCGGGTGTCGACAGAAATCTGCGGAGAGCATGCCGAGGCGCAGCGGCCGGTCGGTGCGAAAGTCGTGCCCGTGAAAGTTGGCCGACTGGCCAAGCGGATCGGCATGCTGGGCCGCCCACTCCCGATGCAGCCGGGCCACCGTCTCGGGATTTTGGTTGGAGGCGTAGTTGAGCGCCTGCAACGCGAAGCTGCCCCGGTCGGCGGTGCCACCGGCAAACTCGAACCAGCGCCGGAACAGGGTCGCGCCCGAGTCGGTGTCGCCGGCCGCGTACATCACGGCCCAAGCGTGGTCGAACAGCAGATCGGCGTGGTCGGGCGCGAGCGCGTAAGCCTGTTTGAAGAGGCTCAGCGAGCCGGCCTGGTCGCTGCCCAGCGTGAGGTTGGCCATCTGCCGCATTGCCTCGACGTGGTTGGGATCCAGCGCGAGGCAGCGTGCGAAGGCGGCCTTGGCCTCCTCGTGGTGGTCGGAGCGGTACAGCAGATGGCCAAGGAGGTTGAGTACCTCGAGGTCGTCTGGCCGCGCCTTCGTCGCCTTTTCCAGCACCGTGATCGCCTCGTCGTTTCGGTCGAGCATTGCGAGGCTGCGGCCGAGCAGGAACAGAGCCTCAGCGTCGGCCCCGTTCCTCGAGAGGATTTGTTGTGCCAACTCGGCGGCTTGGGCGAAGTCCCCCGATTCGGCCCGTTCGGTGGCTTGGCGCAGCAGCGATTGTGAACCGGGGTCAGCCACGGCTGCGCTCAGGTGCTGAGGATGCCCCGGAGGTTGAAGCGGCGGCCGGGGCAGATCGTCGGCTTGGGGTTGATGTGCCGGTGCGTGCGCACCTGGCTGTACGGCACGCCGGTGCGCTTCCTGAGTAACGAGACCAGCGCCTTGAGGCTGGTTCGCTGCTTGGCGGTGGGCTGTGTTTTTTCGAAGTTGCCCACGAGACAGATCCCGATCGCGACCTCGTTGAGCGATGAACTGGCCAGGTGGCCGCCGCGGATTTGCCGCTTCCAGCGATCGCCGACGTAAATCTTACCGTCGGTCGTCTTGACGCCGTTGCCGATGACGAAGTGGTAGGCGAGCCCGTTCTCCATGCGGCGGACACGCCGTTGGTAATGCTCCATCCCCCGTATGCTGTTGTTACTGTAGGAGCTGTGATGGATGATAATATGCTTCAAGCGTTTGCGCCGGATGCGCGGCCGGTTGATCTCGCGCAGGGTCGAACCGGCGATGGTCGACGGCTTTGGCTTGGCGGTCTTCTTGGCTGTGCCGATTGTGATCTTCAACTTCCGGCCCGGCTGGATGGTGTTGGGGTTCCTGATGCCGCTGGCCTTGGCGATAGCCGACGTGGTGGTGTTGTGTTTTTTGGCGATCGAACTTAGCGTGTCGCCCTTGCGGACGGTGTACGTGATGGTACTGACCTTGGCCGGGATGGTCAGTTTCTGGCCGACCTTGATCCGGTTCGGGTTGGCGATCCCGTTGTGGGCGGCAAGTGCGGTCGTGCTGAGGCCGTATTTTTTCGCGATCACGCCGAGTGTCTCGCCGCGCTGAATGGTGTGTGTGGCCGCCTGACCAAGCGCTTGGCCAGACCACAAGACTGCCGCTGCCGCCATCACCACGACGCGGCCGGTTCGCCTGTTACCCCTGGCCAAAAACATCAGCATCAACGCCGCCTGCCTCCTTGAAGCAGCGATTGTTACGGCCGGACCCGGCGCTTGGCCAGCCAATGTTTGGCCGCCGCCGCGCTTGGCCAAGCGGCGAGTATGGGAAAACAGGCAAAATTGGGGGTTGCGGCCCGGGCTGATTCTGGTAGATTGGGTACCCTTTTTCGCGGGAAGGGGCTTTCCCAAGCCCAATTTGCCGCCAATTGAACCGCCTTTCAACCTCCACCTTGGGCTTGGCCGCTTGAGGAGGCATTAACCACAACGAACTGAATCCCGTTTTTTCCGCGGGACGGCTTTACAACGGACTCAGCCGGCAACCAATGGAAAACAAAGAATGAGCAACGTAAAAGAACTGTTGGACGCGGGTGTCCATTTCGGACACCAGACGCGCAAGTGGAACCCGAAGATGCGGGATTACATCTTCGAGGCCCGGAACGGCATCCACATCATCGACCTCGTGCAAACGGCGTCGCAAATCACGGCGGCCGCCGAGTTTCTCAAGGGGATCGTGGCCAAGGGCGGAAAAGTGCTCTTCGTCGGCACCAAGAAACAGGCCCAAATCACCATCAAGGAAACAGCGGAAGCCACCGGCCAACCGTATGCGTGCGAACGTTGGCTTGGCGGCATGATGACCAATCTCAAGACCATCAAGCGCTCCATCAACCGCATGGTGGAGTTGGAAACGATGGAGACCGACGGCCGGATGGCCGAGTTCGTCAAGCAGGAGCAGTCGATGCTGCGCCGCGAACTCAACCGACTGCACATCCGCCTTAACGGCATTCGCGACCTGGCCACCAAGCCGGACGCCATTTTCATCGTCGACATCAAGCGCGAGCACAACGCACTGGCCGAGGCGCGCCGGTTGCGCGTGCCGATTGTCGCCATCGTCGACACCAACACCGACCCGACCCTGGTCGACTACCCGATCGCCGGCAACGACGACGCCATCCGCTCGATCAAGGCGGTGCTCAGCGCGGTCACGCAGCCGATGGTCGAGGCCCGCGCGGCCTACGAGGCGGCTTCCGCGAAAATGAAGGCAGACGCCGAGGCCAAGGCCGAGCAACCGGAGAGCGCCCCCACCGAGACGGTGGCGGAAGCAGCCCCGGCTGAGCCGGCCCCTGCAGAAGAGCCTGCGGCCGAATCGGCCCCGGCGGTGCCGTCCGTGGCCGAGGTCGAGGCAACCCCGGCAACCCCGGCGGAAGCGACCCCCGAAGCCTCGGCCGAGCCGGTCGAGTCCTAACCCGGCCGCCATCCAAGAATTTTCCCTCCCGGCCAAACCGGCCGGGGGCAAATCGATTATTAAACAGAAACGATTATGGCAGAGATAACAGCAAAACTCGTCGCGCAACTTCGCAGCATGACCAGCGCAGGCCTGATGGACTGCAAAAAAGCCCTTATTGAGACCGATGGCGACGTCGAGGCCGCCGTCGATGTGCTCCGTGCGCAGGGAACGATCAAGGCCGCCAAGAAGGCCGGCCGCGAGGCCAACGAGGGCGTCATCGCCCACTACATCCAGCCCGACTCCAAGGCTGGCATGCTGGTTGAGGTCAACTGCGAGACCGACTTTGTCGCCAAGAACGAGCAGTTCCTGGAGTTCACCGGTGAACTGGCCAAGCTCAAACTGACTGAGCCGGGCACCGACTTCGAGGAGTTGCGCACCGCGCAGGTGGCCAAGATCGGGGAGAACATCCTGCTCTCCCGTGACGCCAAGCTCGAGGTGGACGGCACAGGGTTGGTGGCTGCGTACATCCACACCGGGGCCAAGGTCGGTGTGCTTCTTCAAGTCGGGGCTGGCAAGGAGGATACCCTCGGCAACGAAGACTTCAAGGCGCTGGTAAAGGACATCACCCTGCACATCGCCGCCTCCGCGCCGGTGTCCGTCAGTCGGGACGACGTCGACCCCGAGTTAGTGGCCAAGGAGAAGGCCATCGCCGAGGAACAAGCCGAGGGCAAGCCGCCGCAGGCTGTCGAGAACATCGTCAACGGCAAGCTCAACAAATACTTCGCCACGAACTGCCTGCTCGAGCAGGGCTTCGTGAAGAACCCGGACATCAGCATCAAGGATCATATTGCGTCCGTGGGCGAGGCGCTGGGCGACGAGGTCACCGTGGCCAAGTTCCTGCGCTTCCAAGTCGGCGAGAGTTTCTGAGCGGAAGCCACAACGAATCACCCAGACGGGAGCCAAGCGCGGCTCCCGTTTTTTGTGGCCAAGCGCTTTGCGAAGCGCGGAAAAGGGGTTTCATCGCCGGGGTATTTTGACTAGCGTCCCGCCCCGAGAATGAACGAGACGAACACGGTGGAACAAGCGGCGTCGGGCGGCGAGACGATCGAGAGCCTTCGCAGCCTGCTCGACTGGCTGAGAGTGCAGTTTGAGGGGGCCGGTATCGACCCCGGCTTGGCCGGCATGCTGGTCAATTTGGTCGGTGCCGTTTCGTTGGTGTTCCTGAGTTGGCTCGCCTATCTCTTGGCCAAGCGGGTGGTGTTGCGGGCCATTCGATTTATGTCGAGCAAGACCAGCTTTGACTGGGACAAGGTGCTCATCGAGCACAAGGTGTTCGCCCGCCTCTCCAATGTCGTGCCTGCTCTCGTGGCGCACGTGCTGGCCCCGGTAGTGTTCGATGGGGTCGAGAGTCTGGTCGGTTTCGTGCAGGGCTTGGCCAAGGTGTACCTCGTCGTGGTGCTGCTGTTCACGTTGCAGGCGCTCCTAAACGGGTTGCAGACGATTTATCAGCGTTTCGACATCGCCAAGCGTATCCCGATAAAGGGCCTGCTGCAGGCGGTGATGTTGGTGTCCTGTTTTGTCGGG
>CAYWMH010000113.1:5281-7580 GCA_964459315.1 uncultured Verrucomicrobiota bacterium | reverse complement strand
ATGATAAGTTGATTATGACCGAGGGCCAACTCGAGCAGATGAACCGGTATTTGGGTAAGATTCACAGTAAGTTCAGTAAATTATACGGGACAACCTTAGAAGACAAAAAATTTGCTATGGAAATTGAGTTTAAGATTACGAAAGACGGAACTTTATCCATCAAGCAAGCTCGGCCGTGGGTGTATTAAAATTGTAACCCACCTGGAAAGTAGATCGTATATTTGAAGCAGACAATTGATTTGGTGTTATGAAAAAGATGACATATAAAATAGTAATGGCTGCTACATGTTTTGGCATGATGGCAGGTGATGTAATCGCCCAAGAACGCGGTGGGCGTGAACGGGGTGAAGGTGCGCAGCGCCGTGAACGCCCGGATGGAGCAGCTGGTGAACAGAGACGCCAACGTGGTCAGGGTGCCGAGCGTCGTCAACGTCCGTCTGGAGCAGCTGGTGAACAGAGACGCCAACGTGGTCAGGGCGCCGAGCGTAGTCGACGTCCGTCCGGAGCGGGAGGTGAGCGTGGTTCCCGTGGGTCACAGTTTGGTGGACGCGGTGGTCAGGGCGGACCAGGTGGTTTTATGCGGATGTTCCCAGTAATGGCTGCACTGGATAGTGATGGCAACGGTGAGATCTCCTCTGAAGAAATTAAGGGTGCTGTTGCCGCACTAAAGAAGCTTGATAAGAATAAGGATGGGAGGTTAACCGAAGACGAGTTGCGACCAAGTTTTGGGGGACGTGGAGGTGAGTCTGGCCAGCGTCCGTCTCGTGGTGGTCAAGGCCGCGGTGCCCAGCGTCCAGTCCGACCGTCACCTGGTGAATAATTTTTCACTCAACATATTTTGACAGATCCCGCTGGCCGTGTGGCTGGCGGGATTTTTTACCACAAATCAACTGGTCCCTTGGGCACCGGGATGGCTTTGCGCTTGGTCGCGGCCGGCTCGTCGTCGTCCTGCATGAACGTCGGCACCATCGGCCCCTGCCGGTAACGCTCGATGAGTTCCCCGTCCGCATCGGTGAATTGCTCCCGCCAGTCGAGGTAGTCGGATAGTGCTGACTCGAAATCCTCGCGCGTTGAGATCTGCACCACCCGTTTGTTGAATGGCTTCACCGGGCCGAACCGCTTGGCGTACCACGGGGCCACCTTGCGGAACATCAGGCAGCCTCGCTGTTCGCCGAACACCTCGAGCATCAGGTCGAAGTGCCGGCGCATCACCCGCACCCGCTCGGCGAATGTCGGCTCCGGCAACAGTTCGCCGATCTTCAGGTAATGATCCGTATGGCGGAAAATCCACGGGTTGTAAAACGCGCCCCGCCCGGCACTCACGCCGTGGCAGCCGGTCGCGTCCATCATGTGCTTCGCCGACTCGGGCGTGGTGATGTCGCCGTTGCCGATTATGGGAATCGCCCGCGCCGCCTCGACTACCCGGCGAATGCCCGCGAGATTGACGTCTCCCGTGAATCCCTGTTCGCGCGTCCGGCCGTGGATGAATATCGCCGACACGCCCACATCCTCGAGCACGTGAACCAATTCGGGCGCGGTGATGTTTTTATCATCCCAACCGAGACGCATCTTGGCTGTGATTGGTATCTCGACCGCCTCGACCATCAGCTTCACGAGGCGCGCCGTGTTGTCGAGTTCGGTCATCATTGCCGAGCCGCCGCCGGTCTTGCACACCTTGCGCACAGGACAGCCCATGTTGATATCAATCGAGTGGATGCCGATCGACTCGAGGTATTGGGAGGCGTCACGCATCTCCTCCGGCACCGCTCCGAAGAGCTGCACCGCGAGTGGACTGTCCGCCTCGTTGGTCTCTATGAGCTTTAGCGCCTTGGGGTTGCGCTCTAGCAGCGAGCGGGCGTTGACGAGGTCGGTGGTCGTCAACCCCAACCCACCCACCTCGCGCAACACCAGCCGGAACGGCAGATTCGTGTACCCCGCCAGCGGCGACAAAAAGAGGTTGGATTCAAGTTGGAGCGACCCGAATTGCATAAACCAAAACGCGAAACCCAGCGTAATGCAGAAGAAAAATCGGCGGCGACAAAAAAGTGCGCTTAGCCAGTGGGGTTATTGCACGCCAGGGTTGGCCCGAAGGTCGAAGCAGGAGATGTTGTTGTCCATTCGCAGGTAGAGTTTGCCGTCGACGATGACCGGGGAGGGGCACCACATCGCCTTGATGCGCGTCTTGCCCAACTCGCGGTGGGTCTTGGTGTTGGTGTCGATCATCACGAGGTCGCTGCCTTTCTTTTCGAGCGCAACCATTTTGCCATCAGCGATGACCGGCGAGGAAATGGTGCTTTGG
>CAYWMH010000113.1:0-5271 GCA_964459315.1 uncultured Verrucomicrobiota bacterium | reverse complement strand
CTTTCCACTTCAGCTTGCCGGTGGCCAGTTCGACGCACATGTGCCATTCGCCCCCGGTCAGGTAAACATGTCCACCGTAAATTACCGGGGACGACTGCGATCGCCGCTCCGACATCGGGAAGTTCCACACCTGCTCAGCCCCGCGCTTGGCCAAGCGATACGCCGCGAGGCCGACTTTTTTATCCTTGCTGTAAACCACCATCCAGTTGCCGGAGATGACCGGGGTGGAATCGCCGCCGCCAGCGATTTTCCAGACGGTTTCGCCGGTCTCGGGATGCACGGCGACGTACGATTTTCGTTCACTGCAAACCAAGCGCTTCCCCGCTTGGCCAAGCCACAGCACAGGCGAGGAGTTGCTGTTGCGCACGTCGCTGTTTTCCCACAACAATTCGCCGGACTTGGCATCGTACGCCGTCAACTGCCCGGCGATCAAAAACACGCGGTTGTCATCGAGGAGGACGGACGAAGCCGGGCCTTTGCCGCGTTTGGGCAACGGTGTCGCCCAGAGCCGCTTGCCGGTTTTCGCGTCCATGCAATAGACGTGCGTGCTGCCTGCGGCAAACAACCGGCCGTCGACCACGCAGGGAGTGCTCGACGATTTGCGGCCGGTCGGTTCGCCGGGTGCCTCGGTTTTCCAAAGTCGCTTGCCGGTTTTCGCGTCGAGGCAGACAACAACGTCCCTGGCCACGCGCACGGTGTTCGGGATCGCCTTGAGCAATTCGCGCTTGGCCAAGCTGCTGATTGGCTGGGCCTCCATCCACTTCCGCAGGGCGGCATCGTTCTCGAATCGTTGATCGCCCTTCTGAGCCACGCGTCGCATGTCGGCGAACGGGATGGCGGCACGGCCCTTTTTGAATCGGCTGACGATCCAGCTGCCGTTGCGCTTGGCCTGCTCGGTTGACAGGTTTTCTGCCACCCATTTTTCGGACCATTCGGTGAGCTTGCGCCCGCGCAGTCGAGGACTCAGCGATTCACGGGCCTTTTCCATTTTCGAGATGATCGGTTCCGGCAGGGTCAAATTCCGGTAGCCAAGCTTGCGCAGGATGAGCGCGTTGATCTCGCGATTCTCCGACGGTTCGTCGTCGTGCCATACGAGGCTGATGTAGGTTTTGCCGCCGGCCACGACCACGCTGCCGTGGCCGCCGTCGTCGCCGCTTGGGATCGTCTCGCTGCGCCAAAGCAGCTTGGGCCCACCCTCCGGCCAGGCGTCCAGCAACGGCACGCCGTCCGCGACCACGCCGTTGCGCTGGCTCCCTCGCCATTGCGACCATTCTCCCGCTGTCGCAACAGCGGCAACAAGAATACATCCCGAAAACAAAATTGGCTTCATGTGAGCGCCGGGGAGGATTGCGGGGATTCACCCGTCGCGCAAGGCCTTGGCGGTGTGGTTGTGCCTGGTTTTGGCGAGGGCGGCGGGCGTTCCCTCGGCGGTGAGTTGGCCGCCTTGGTCGCCGGCGTCTGGGCCGAGATCGATCACCCAGTCGGCCTGGCGGATGAGGTCAAGGTTGTGCTCGACGACGATCACCGAGTGGCCTTCGTCCACCAGGCGATGCAGCACCTTGGCCAACAGCCGCACGTCATCGAAGTGCAGCCCGGTGGTCGGCTCGTCGAAGAGGTACAGCGTCGGGCCGGTCTCTTTGCCCTGCGCCTCGGCGAGGCTGCGGATGAGCTTGAGCCGCTGGCTCTCACCACCGGAGAGGGTGTTTACCGGTTGGCCAAGCCGCAGGTAGCCCAAGCCAACGTCGCTGAGCAGTTGCAGTTTGGCACGTGCCCGTTCCGCCGGCCGGGAGTCGGGATAGCCGTCGAGAAACGAAATTGACTCGTCGACGGTGGCTTCGAGCAGCTCGGCGATGTTCCAACCGACGCGCTTGGTCAAGGGCGGGGTTAGCCTGGCCTCGAGCACGTGGTCGCGGTAACGGCGGCCGTTGCAGTCGGGGCACTTGATGAACACATCGCTCAAAAACTGCATCTCGACCTTCTCGAAACCGGTTCCTCGACAGTGGCCGCATTGGCCCAGCGCGGAGTTGAAGCTGAACGCCCCGGCCGGCAGCTCGAGCGCCGCGGCCTCGGGACTCGCGGCGTAAAGTTTGCGGATGTCATCGAACGCGCCGATGTACACCGCGGGGTTTGAGCGGGGTGTGCGGCCGAGCGACGACTGGTCGACCATCATGACCGATTCGAGCGAGCGCCAGCCAGTCAGCCTGGCCAGGCGGCCGTTCGCCGGAGTGCCGCCGAGCTTGTTGAGCAGGGCAGGGAGGAGGCCGTTGCGGATCAGCGTTGTCTTGCCGGAGCCGCTGACGCCGGTCACGCAAACGAGGCGGCCAAGCGGGATGTCCACCGCGAAATCGTTCAGGTTATTCCCGGTAAACCTGGCCAGCCGCAGGCGCGGCGTGCGTGCGGTCACCGAGCGCGCCGGGGGCGGCTCGAGTTGATTGCGCTCGGAGAGGTAGGCTGCTGTCAGCGAGGCGCGGCAGTGGGCCAGGCGTGAGCCGGGGCCGTTGTACACGATCTCGCCGCCGCGCTCGCCGGATCCCGGTCCGAGGTCGACGACATGATCGGCGCGGCGGATGACGCCGGTCTCATGCTCGACGACGACCAGCGTGTTGCCGAGGTCGCGCAGGTCTTCCAGCAGGCCGACAAGCCGCCCGGTGTCGCGCGGGTGCAGGCCGACGCTCGGCTCGTCGAGCACGTAAAGCATGTTGACCAGCCGTGACCCAAGGCAGGCGGTGAGGTTGACGCGCTGGGTTTCGCCGCCGGAGAGCGTGCGCGTCGGCCGGTCGAGCGTGAGGTAGCCCAGGCCAATGCGCACCATCGCGTCGAGCCGCCCGCGCACCTCGGTCAGCACCGGCCCGAGCGCGTCCGACCGGTTGAGCTTGAGCCGGGCGGCGAGTTGGTCGATCACCACCGCCGCGTCGCGGATGGGTAGCCGGTAAAAATCGGAGAGGGTAATCCTGTCGCGACCGCCGGCAGGGTCGAGTTTGAAGCGGAGCGACTCCGGCTTGAAGCGCTGCCCCTCGCACGCCGGGCACGGTGTGTAGCTGCGATAGCGCGAGAGCAACACGCGGACATGCATTTTGTACGCCTTGCTCTCAAGCCAGCGGAAGTAACCGGCGACGCCGTACCAGGCGTTGGGCCAGGTGCGTCCCGGCTGGCCGTAGTCCGGCGCGCCGTGGATCACCCAGTCACGCGCTTTTTTTGGCAGCTTTTTGAACGGCACATCGGTCGGGATGCCGTCCTCTTTTGCGGCGGCCATCATCTCGCGCTGGCACTCGACGCCATGCCCGGTCTGCCACGGCTTGACGACGCCTTGGGCAATCGACTTCGTGGTGTCCGGCATGGCGAGCCGGTGGTCGATTGAGATGATCCGGCCGAAGCCTTTGCACTCCGGGCAGGCACCGACGGGGCTATTGAAGCTAAACAACGCCGGTGACGGATCGCGGTACTCGACGTCGCACCCGGCGCAATGAAAATGTTGGCTAAACTTTTGCTGCCCAATTGCTTTCGTATGGACAGAAAGATGGCTTTTGCCGAACTGGTACGCCTGTCCGGCCGCCTCGAGAAACCGCGCACGGCTGCTCTTGGCCAAGCGCACTCGATCCTGTACGACAGTCAGCGACCTGAGCTTGCGCTTGGCCAGGCGGTTGGCCGCTTCCTCGACCCGCAGCAGTTCCGGAAGGCGGCCGCGCCTGGTTTTTGCGACGGGATCGACGATGCGCCGGTAACCCTGCTTGCCGATCAGTTGCAGCGACTCGTCGAGCGAGAGTTTCTCCGACAACGGCACATCAAACGTCACCAGCGCCTCTGCGCCTTGGCTGCCGGACAGCGCCTTCCAAATCGCAGTCGGCTCGTCGCGAATGACCGGTTTGCCGCAGCGGTCGCAGTGGCACCGGGCGAGGTGCGTCCACAAATGTTTCATGTGATCGCAGATCTCGGTCATCGTGCCGATGGTCGAACGGGTGGTGCGTACGGTATTGCGTTGGCCCAGCGCGATGGCGGGCGGGATGCCGTCGATCCGGTCGACCTGCGGCTTGTCCATCCGGTCAAAAAACTGCCGGACATACGGCGAGAACGTCTCAACGTAGCGCCGCTGGCCCTCGGCGAAGAGCGTGTCGAAGGCGAGTGAACTTTTGCCGGAACCGCTCAAGCCGGTGAACACAATCAATTGGCCCTTGGGCAGGTCGAGGTCGAGATTCTTGAGGTTATTGTGGCGGACGCCGCGAAGCCGGATCTGGCCGTTGGTCTTTTGGCGTGGCAATGGGCCCGGGGGACAAGTCAGCCCTTGGCCGCGCAGGCCTTGAGGTAGTCGATGATCGCGCGGTCGTCATCGCCGGCCTCGAGCGTGACGCGCAGGAAGTCGACGAGGCTGGAGTTGTGCTCGCGCAGGAATGGCCGGTCACCGCCGCAGCCGTACATCAACTCGGGCGGCAATTGGCCGGCGAGCTTGGCGCGGGCCTTGACGATGAGGCGCGGCAACCAGGCGATACCATCGACCTCATCCGTCTTGGCCGGGATTTTTTCGGGATCGATCTTGGTCACGGCCGATTCACTGCCGAGCGTGTTCACGAAATGATCACGCCGCAATTCCGTGACGCCCTCGACCTGATCGTACTCGACGTCGTCCCAGTTGATGCTGTCCTCCACGAAGTCAAACAGCTCCCGCGAGGAGCAGCCGATCGTGGCAAGGAAATAAACCTCGTCCGGCTCGAAGATCGTTGTGGTGGTGGTGCGTCCAGCGCGGTAGCGCGCCTGCGCAGCCTGGTACAAATCGCGGAATCGGGTTTTCCAGTCGTCAGACATACGGGTCAGTTTCGCAAATCGACCGCCGACATCAAGCGATCCGTGGCGGAGTAGGCCTCGGTGACCCACTCGACAATTTGGGAGGGATCGGGCGCGTACTCGAGCTCGAGGCTGATCGCGCCGTCAAATTCCAGATCCTTGATTGCCCTCAGGTAGCCTTCGAACGGCACCACGCCCCGGCCCGGCGGCAGGTCGCCGTGCACCTAGCCGTCGCAGTCGGAAATATGCACGTGCCCGGCGCGGCCCTTCAGCGAGGCGAGGCTCTCGGGCGGACTGTCGCTCAACACCATGTGGCTGATGTCGATGTTCGCCTTGACAGCCGGATTGTCGACATCGGTCAGGAATCGATCCATCTCGCCGATGGTGTTGACGAGCGACATGTGGAACGGCTCCAACTCGATGACGATCTCGAGGTCGCGTTCGCCGGCGTAGTCGCCGAGGAGCCTGCAGTTCTCGACGGCGAAGTTCCACTGT
>CAYWMH010000112.1:0-7590 GCA_964459315.1 uncultured Verrucomicrobiota bacterium | reverse complement strand
TGGCCATGTCGGATGTGTGCTCGCCGTCCGCAGCGATGCGGCGCTCGCGGATGCCGGTGCGCGAGGTGATCCAGTCGTCGGTGGTGTCCACCAATTTCTCGAGGTCGGCGTTGGTCAGCACTTTTTCCGGCACGTAGGAGCCCACGGCGGAGATGGAGCAGGTGCGGCCGATGAAATCGTGCTCGGCCCTCGGATTCTTGATCGCGGGATCGGTCATGCCTGTGCAACAACCGGTTCCGGATTGGCCTCGCCCAGTTTGGCATTGGCGGCGGCCACGGCATCGATGATGTGCTCGTTGATATGGTGATCCAGCGTCTCGACGGTGTACTGCACGGCGTTGTGGATCGCCCGGGCGCCTGCCGAGCCGTGGCAGATGGTTACGACGCCGTTGACGCCAAGCAGGGGAGCGCCCCCGTAGGAGTCGGTGTCGAGCCGGTTTTTCAGGGAACGAAACGCGTTTTGGGAGAGTTTCGCGCCGATTTTCCGGATGGTCGTGGCAGTGAGTTCCTCGCGCAACCAACCCATCATGCGCAGGGCCAGGCTCTCGCAGGTCTTGAGGACGACGTTGCCGACGAAGCCGTTGCAGATAACAACGTCGAGTTCCTCGCCGAACAGGTCGTGGCCTTCCACGTTGCCGGCAAAGTTCAGGCCCAGTCCCTGGCAATATTTCAACGTCTCCTGGGTCAACTCGTTGCCCTTGGCCTCCTCGGTGCCGACACTCAGCAGCCCCACGCGGGGTTGAGGTTTGCCGAGCACTTCGCGGGCGTAAATGTCACCCATAATGGCGTAATGCATCAGGTGTCGGGGCTTGCCCTCGACGTTCGCCCCGGCGTCGAGCAGCACGAAGTTGCCCACCTTGGTCGGCATCACGGCGGCGATTCCGGGGCGATCCACACCCGGCAGGGTGCGCAGCTTGATGGAGGCCGCGGCGACCAGGCCGCCCGTGTTCCCGGCGGAGAGAATGGCATCGGCCTGACCCTGCTTGACCAGGTCCATGGCCATCGCGACCGAGCAGTTTTTCTTGCGGCGCAGTCCCTCGACCGGTTTGTCCTCCATTGAGAGAACTTCCGGCGAGTGAACGACCTTGATGCGCGGGGCCAGGTCGCCCGCTTGGCCAAGCGCAGGGGTGATGGAGTCCTCGTCGCCGACGAGGTAGAGGGTGCGGATTTGGTCGTGATCCCGGAGCGCCCGGAGCAGGCCGTCGATGATGACAGCACAGCCGCCATCCCCGCCCATCACATCCGCCGCGATTCTCATAACGATTCAGGCGCGAGCCGGACGGCCGCGGCCTGAAATAGGGGATGGATTAGGCGCCGACCTCGACGCTGACGATTTGTTTGCCCTTGTAATGGCCGCATTCCGGGCAGGCGCGGTGGCGCTGGTAGCCGAGATGATCGCATTGCGGGCAGTTGTCCAACTGCGGCGCGCGGAACTTGCTATTGCTGGCACGGCGCTTTCGGACGCGGCTCTTGGATGACCTGGCTTTTGGTACTGCCATAAATTCTCCCTATTCTAGGTTCAGATTGTCGAGTTTGGACCAGATCGAGGCTTCGCCCGGTTCAACGGAAGTCTCCCTTATTTTTAGCGGTTTGCCACCCCCTCCGGTCCGTTTGGGGTTTTTTCCGCATCCCGGCTCGCACAGCGGATGCTGCGGAAAGGCGAGGAACGTATCTTCGCGCAGATACGGCGTCAAGTCCGCTGAAACGCCGGTCAACTCGATTTTTTCCGCCCCGGCCAGCGGGAGCAGGCAGCTCCAGTCCGGCAAATCAATTTGGTGCTCAAACGGGCGGAGGCAGCGGGCGCACTCGCACTGTAGCCGGATTCGGAGTCTACCCCGGAGCAGGACGTTTTCCCCGGTCCGCTCCGCCGTCAGGTCGTAGCCCAGCGGCTCGTTCGCCTCGACCAAATCGTCGAGGGTCTCCATCTCCAGTTCCTCCGGCGAGAGCTCACCCTTTAGCTCGACGGGGCCATTGGCCAGGGTCTCGATGTTTAGGAATAACGGCATGGCGGCGCGCGGCCCGCTTGGCCAAGTTCATTGGACAGCGGCCCGGGTGGAGAGTTCAATTTGCGCCCACTTGGCCAAGCCGCTCCGACAGCGCCGCACGGACCTCGGGGGTGACAAACCCCGAGACGTCGCCGCTGAGCGTCGCGATCTCCTTGACCAAATGTGAACTGAGAAAGGAGTAGGAGGCGCGCGGCATCATGAACAGTGTCTCCACCTGCTCGTTGAGTTTGCGGTTCATCAGCGCCATTTGAAACTCGTACTCAAAGTCGGACAACGCCCGCAGGCCGCGGATCACCGCGTGGCCGGACTGCTGTTCCACGTAGTCCACAAGCAGCCCCTCAAAGATGTCCACCGACACGTTGTCGAGACCGCCGGTGGACTGCTCGATGAGCGTTTTCCGCTCGGCCGGGGTGAACAGCGGCTGCTTGCCCCCGTTACGGGCGACGGCCACCACCACTTGGTCAAACAGACGCGACGCCCGGTGAATGACATCCAGATGGCCGTTTGTGATGGGATCGAAGCTGCCGGGATAGATGACCGTTCGCACGGGCGCGACTGTAGCAGGGTCGGGACAAAAAAAGAACCCGGACGTTTGTCCGGGTTCGGAAAATCAATCCGCTTAAGCTTGCTGCCCGATCATCCATCGATGGGCGATATAACCGGCGGGGTCGGCGGCACCACAGCTGGCGGCGGGGGAGGCGGGGCGCCCGGCACCACTACGACAGGCGGCGGCTGGAAGGAGACGGTGTCCACCGTGCCGAGATCGGCATCGGGATCCTTCGGCTTGATAACCACCTCAACCCTAAACGGGGTGGACTCGTCTCCGGTTGGCACCACGTTCGTGATGACTTCCACCTCGTCGGCGCTCAATGTTTGGCCGTTGATCTCAAAATTGTCCAGGTTGCCGAACTGCTCCTCGATGCTGGCGATGTAGGTGTCGGCTTCGTCGGCCGTGAACCCATCGGAGGTGACATTGATCGACTTGGCTGCCCCCGTGTCGTCAACATTGGCCACCAGGCTGGGTGGCTTCATCGGGGCCACCAGATCCACATCCACGGAGACGGCATTGCCGCCGGAGGTGGGGATGTTCACCGCCACCGGGACGGCGTTGGCCCCGGCGACATCGGCGGCTGCGAATGGGGCACCGGTCTTCGACTTGACGACCAGTTTCTTGCCGCCACCGGGCGCTTCCTCCACCACGATGATGGCGTCGTCGTCGCTGATGGCTCCCCCGCCGATGTTCAAGTTCAAGTCGGACGGGTTCAACTCCTGCCCGACGGCCAGTTCGCTGCCGGTCGCGGCGTCGAGCACGATCTCTAGCCGGTCGGGCGCGAACTCCGAGCCGGCGCGAACCACCAGGTCGCCGAAGAAGGTCGGGGTGGGTGAAATGAAGTGGGTTGGGTCAATGGGTTGGGTTTCCCAGACCCCCTGCCGGAGCGGGACGCTGATGGTGAAGCCGGGGAAGCCGGGCGCGTTGGTCGGGGCGTTGGCGGCGGATTCGGCCTTTTCGTCGTCGGCCGCCTTCAACTCGCGGCCACCGACATATTTCTCGCCGCTGGCGATCAAGACTTCCTTGCCGGTGGCGTTGTCGGTGTAGTTGACCTTGCCACTGACGACGATCAATTCGCCGTCGGCATTGATGTCGTAGACGGTGCCCTTGACGTCGGCGACGCCCTTCGGCGTGTTGAGGACATAGCTTGAGCCCATCGGCAGTTTGCGGACGTTGCCGATCACGCGGCCGCTCCGGAGTTCCATCTCCGTCTCGGCCATGTGCTCGATCGGGGAAACCTTGATGGCCAGACGGTTGAACTTCAACTCGGTGTTCGCATCAAGGCGCAGCAGCGAGCCGTTGATCCCGAGGAAGAGGTCGGCCCGGGCCTTGGCCCCGGTCTTGACGACGGCCCCGGTCTTGAGCAGTTGGCCGGTCTGGAGCGGCAACCATTTGTCGCCGTCCACCGAAAACTTGGCCTCGCCGCTGACGGTCTGCACGAGGGCCTGCCCATCCCGGGTGTTCGCCTCTGCCGAGGACAGGAGCCCCGCGGCGATCAACCCGACCATGAATGATACTCGTTTCATAAGTTTGTGTGTGTTCCTTTGGCTAAAAAAGTTTTAAGCGCCCCGAATCGTAGTCGTGCCAAGCGCAATGTCAACTGCGGAATGCGTTTTTTTTAGCTCGCTGACTTGGGCAAAAATACCCGTTTTCCTTAAAAAAGGAAGTGAAAAAACCATCCCTGCCCGGCACGGTTCGGTTTCTGGGCATTGATTCAGTCAATGTCGCCATCAATTTTATCAATGCCCGGTTTTTCAGGGGATCGACTACAGTCCCCCTTCAACGCGCCCGGCCGCTTGGCAAGCGGGCGGCTAAAACAGGAAAGAAACATTATCATGGGAGAAGTCGTCATATCGTTGATTTGCGTGGGACTGGTCGTGCTTGGCCTGCCGCTCGCAGTGCTGCTCAAGGCGCTTGGCACGGCCCGGGAGGTGGACGATCTCAAGCAAAAGGTTCAGAGGCTTCAAGGCCGGTTGAACGAGATGGGCGACCAGCTCGCCGGCACCAAGCCGCTTGGCCAATCGGAGCCGCCAACGGAAACCAAGCAGGCCGCCTTGGCCAAGACGGAGCCGAAGCACTTCACATTGCCAAGCGACTTTAAGGAGTCGCGAGAGTCGCGCCTGGCCGAAAAGCAAAAGAAGACTCCCTCTCCCAAGCAGCCGTCGGTTCCGCCGCCCATCATGCCGTCGCCCAAGCCGGCTCCACCCGCCGCTCCCGCCGCCAAACCAAGCGAGCCACCGAAGCCCAAGCCGGTTGAGCCGCCCCGGTTGCCCAAGGTCGATGCCCAGTCGATCGAGATGAAACTGGGCACCTATTGGTTCGTCCGCATTGGCGTGGTGCTGGTGCTGACCGGCCTCGGTGTCCTCGCCTATTACAACAGGGGACTGTTCGTCGAACTTTCCCCCTTGGCCAAGGTGAGTTTGTTTTACTTGTTGAGCGCGGCGATGGGCGGTGTCGGCTATTGGCTGCAACGGACAAGGGAGAAACTAAAAAACTACGGCCAAGTGTTGCTCGCCGGCGGCTTTGCCGGAGTGTACTTCACGACGTACGCGGCGCATGTCATTGCCCCGGTAAAGGTCATCGACAACGCGACCGTTGCCCTGCTGCTGCTGTTCGCGTGGGGCGGCTTCATGGTTTGGGTCGCGGATCGCCTCAAGTCGGAGATTGTCGCGCTCTTCGCCATCGGCGCCTCGTATTACGCCACCTATGTGCCGCTGATCCACTCCGGCGGCGTGTCGCATTGGGTGATCCTTTTCTCGAACCTCGTTCTCGCCGTTGCGGCGGTGGGGTTCATGCTGCGCAACCGCTGGCTGAAAATGCCGGTGATGAGCCTGTCCGCCTCCTACGCCGGTTTTCTGCTGTGGCGGCTGCGAGTGGATGAGCCGTCGCTGGCCATCGTCGTGATGTTCGCCGTGTCGCTCTGGGCGGTTTACACAGCGGCCGTTTTTCTCTCTCGCGGTGGGGCGTTCAGCGACCGCCACCGCGCCGCATTTCTGACCGCCAACAACGCTGCGATGTTCGGCCTGCTCACGGCGGACATGCTGAAGGACCCCGAGGCGAAATTCTGGATTCTACCGATGGCCGCCGGCGTGGCGCTGCTCGGGTGTGCCATGGCGGCGGCGCGATTCCTCGAGGCCCAGCCGCTCTCGCGCAAGAGCTACCTCACGCAGGGCCTGGTGTTGGTGACGCTTGGCCTTATGACGATGGAGATGGCCGATTCGGTCCAAGGACCCATCCTCGCTGCCGAGAGCGTCGTGCTGCTGTTCATGGCGGTTCGGCGCGACAACTTCATCCTACAGGTCGGCGCGCTCGTCGTGTCCGCGATTGCCGTGGGCTACGCGCTTGTCGACATCGGTAACGGCAGCGCGGACTACTGGATCGGCGGGCTGTCGGTGATGGGCTTCCTGCTGTTCAACGCTGGGCTAAGCCATGCGCGGAGCGAGTCCGCACTCGAGCCGGTGTTGCGGCCGCGGGTGAGCTACTTGACGGGGCTGGGCCTGGTCGTCGGGCTGGCCGCCTTCCTGGCCGTGGCCGACGAGGTTGCATCGTTGCAGGACTGGACCGCGGCGATTCTCCTGGCGGCAACCGGGTTGTTCACGGGAATGGTTTATCGGTTGAAGATTCGCGAGTTTCTGCTGCTTGGCCAACTGCCGGGCGTGATCGGGTTGCTGTACGCGCTTGGCCTCGCCGTGTCCGCCGATGGGTTCCGTTGGCCGTTGTGCTGCGCGTTCCTGCTTGCGCTTGGCCAGGCGCATTGGTGGAGGTGGCAGCGTGAGCGGTTGATCGACTGCTGCGCCCAGCCGCCCTTGGCCAAGCGCTTGGCCGCGATCATCGAGGCGGTGTTCTCCGGCGGCCTGGTGTTGCTGTTGCTCGTTTGGCTGGAGGCTGGCCTTGGCCTCGAGCCGGAGTGGCTTTGGCTCGGCGCGCTGTTGGCGATCGGCATGACGCTGTACGCGGTGTGTACGCGGGCGCGGTTTATCGGCCTGTTCTCGCAGGTGTACCTGTTGCTGGCCTGCGGTAAATTGGTTGATCTCAGTGCCACCGATCATGCCGCCGTGGCACTGATCCCAATTGCCGCGATGGTCTTCATGAACCTCGCTATCCCGGCCGCCCTCGAGCGCATCGGCCGGGTGCCGGAGAGGATCCACGCCTGGGTGGGCTGGTTCCAGTTGGCCTATCGCGTCATCGCCGCCGCGCTGGGCTTGTTGTGGATTGACAACTACGTACCGGATGCGTGGCGGGTGCTGGTGTACGTCGCGGTGGGCGTGGCGTTATTCGCCGTGCAATTCATGAGGCCGGCCCGCGAATGGCAATGGCTCGCGCTGGCTTATGCGGTGGTTGGGTACCTCGCTCTTGCCGGGCAGTTCACAGATGACAACGCGTTTTGGCCAAGCCTAGTGGCGATCGCTGCGCTGTTCGCCGTGCAGCAATCGGCGCGTCGTGGCGAGCTGGAGAAAAAACTGCCGGCTTGGATACACCAAGCGCTGATCCTGATCGGCGGCGCGTTGTTGTTCATTTGGCTTTCGATGAAAGTCTCGAATATAGTTTCGGAGATGGAGATGGGTGGTCACGGTGCGCGCACGATCTCGTGGTCGTTGCTCGCGGTCGTTTATTTCGGCCTTGGCCTTGGTTTGAAGGAGCGGTGGTATCGCCTCATGGGGCTGGGCACGCTGGCGATCGCGCTGGTGTCGCTCGCGCCGATCATCTGGGGGATGTCCACCCCGATGAAGATCGCCAGTTTCTTCGTGATGGGCGGCGTGTTCCTAGGCCTGGGCTTTGTGTACACCCGCTACCGCGACTCTCTCAAAAAACTGCTCTGAACCTGGCCGGTTGGCGGTTCAGAAGAATGGGTTGACGGTGAGTTGCTCGGCGACGGTGGTGACGGGGCCGTGGCCGGGGCAGAGGAGGGTCTCGGCGGAGAGGCTCAAAATCTCGGACTGCACTATTTCGCGGGCCAGATGGTAATGGTCGGGCGCGCCGCCCATGGAGCCGGCGCAGATGTCATCGCCTACCATCGCAACCATGGGCGCGAAGC
>CAYWMH010000111.1:0-7676 GCA_964459315.1 uncultured Verrucomicrobiota bacterium | reverse complement strand
ACTGGCGCGGACCGGATGCCAACGGAGTCTCCACCACGGCCAAGCCTCCCGTCCAGTGGAGTTCAACCAACAACATCCAGTGGAAGGTCCCGATCGAGGGAAACGGCAGTTCCACGCCGATAGTCTGGGAGAACAAGCTGTTCCTCCTTGCGGCAATCAACACCGGTGAAGTTGATCCCAGCCTGCCGCGGCCGGAGGATCAACCGAAGCGGATTTTCGGCATCACGCATCCGAACACCTTCTACGAGTTTGTAGTGCTGTGCCTCGACCGAAACACCGGCAATGTGCTTTGGAGCCGGTTGGCGACCCGGCGCATCCCGCATGAGGGCACACATGGTGACAACGATTTTGCCTCGGCCTCTCCGACGACCGACGGGGAACGTTTGTACTGCTGGTTCGGTTCCGCCGGTTTGTTTTGCTTCGACCTGGACGGCAACAAGCTCTGGGACAGCGACCTCGGCAAGGCGCAGGTTAGCGCGAGCCTCGGCGAGGGTTCCTCACCTGTGGTGCATGACGGCAAACTCGTCATTGTACGCGACCACAAGGGGCAATCCACCATCCAGGCCCTGAATGCCAAAACCGGCAAACTGCTCTGGAAAGTTAACCGCAACGAGGGCAACACTTGGGCCACCCCGGCGGTGGTCAAGGCCGCCGGGCGAACGCAGGTCATTACCACCGCTTCCGGCAAGGTTCGCAGCTACGACATCGAGACCGGCAAGGTGATCTGGAAGACCACCGGCCTCACCGGCAACGCCATCCCGTGCCCGGTCGTAGAGCGTGATGTGGTTTACTGCATGAGCGGGTACAAGGGCTACTCGCTGATGGCCATCCCGCTGGATGCCCGGGGCGATATCTCCGGTTCCGACAAGATTTTGTGGACGAAGAAACGCGGCACACCCTACGTGCCCTCGCCGTTGTTGTACGACGGGTTGCTCGTATACACGCAGTCGAACCAGGCCCTCTATTCCGCGGTGAGCGCAAGGAGCGGCAAAACGCACATCGACCGCGAACGGCTCAAGGGCATGCGAAGCGTCTACGGCTCGCCTGTTGGCGCTGCGGGCCGGGTTTATCTGACCGATCGCAGCGGCACGACGCTTGTCCTCAAGCGCTCGCGCGAACTCAACATCCTCGCCCGAAACGAACTCGGCGAACAGGTCGTCTCCTCACCCGCGTTGGTCGGCAAGCAGCTTTTCCTGCGAGGCCGCAAACATCTCCACGCCATTGCCCAGGAGAAAGACTTGAACTGATTCATGTTCCCCTCTCATGGAACTCTGCTGGGCATTGTCTCGTTACTCGCTTGTGAAGTGGGATTGCTTGGAGAGGAATCAAAAAACAAAAAACGGTCGGTTGTTTATGTGACGATGGTCTCACACTTTGACCGGCCTTGGTCGATGGAGACCAATGATCTGGCTGCGCTGCGCAACTTGACAAAGAATCATCCGCAGATGCGCTGGACACACCTTTACAACCCGGTCGCCTACACCACGCCAACTCCGCTACGCAAGCAGATGGAGGCCTATATGGCGGAGTCGCGGGACAAGCACGGAGCCGAGATCGGGGTTCATCTGCACATGTACCGCACCTTCGTCGAGAGTGCCGGGGTGAAGTATCGCATCCACCCCAGTGTCTCGGCCAAGCAGGCTAGCGGCAGCTCCGACCCATCTGGCTATAGTGTGCCGATGTCGGCCTATACCGACGACGAGATTTCACGGATGCTCGATTTTACTCTGACGACATTCAAAAATCGGGAGTTGGGTGTGCCGAGGACCTTTTGCGCCGGGTTTTACACGACGAGTCTTGAATTGCAGAAATGCATTGTTGCCGGAGGGTATACGGCGAGCGCAGCAGCATTTCCGCCCGGGCGCGAAATCGGGGCGCAGTATGCACCATCATGGCATGAGTTGGCCGGTTGGGATAACAGCGTCACCATACGGTCCGCGCCCTATCGTGTCTCACAAAAAACCATCCTGCCGAATGGAACCGCGCCCTACTTGAAAGCTGATGATGGAAAACCGCTAGTAGAGATTCCACAGAACAGCAAGATTGACTGGATGGTTTCAGCCAAGGATATGAAGCACATTATCGGCCTACACATTGAGAAGGCAAAAGCAGGTGAACCAACTGCCGTATGCCTTGCGATCCACGAAGGCAGTGCCCATGAACATTTCAGCAAGTACGACGAGGTTCTCGGCCACGTAGATCGCCTGGTCAACGAAAGGAACGGGGTGGCGTTTCGTTACGCCACCGTCTCCGAGGTCCGCACACGGTTCCTACAACACTGGAACGGCAAATAAACGGAGGTTTTTCCCTTTTATTGCACTCCGCTTGGCCAAGTGAGAAATATTCGCTTTGAATTGGCCATTTCGATTGTCTCCAATAATCAGCCCTTTTTTAAGGCCTCCCAACGTCAGGCCTGGTGGGTGATCTGCAGGGCGGCGGCGAAGTGAGTAGAGAGTTCGTCAATCTCCTTTTCGCCATGCGCGAGGGAAAGATAGAGCTTGGTGCCCATTGGGTTCAGGAACACGCCTCGTCGCAGCAATTCCAGCATCACGGCTCGGCCGCGCTGTCGATCGGCGGCCAACCAATCGCGATGACTCTGAACCGGCCGATCAAGGAATGCAGCCTGAGCCAACGGGCCATCGCCCAGCACCTGCGCCGTCTCATCCGCCTGATCAAGCGCTTGGCCAAGCGCCTCCCTCAACTGACTACCAAGCGAATGCAGCCTATCGTAAACGCCTTGCTCACTGAACACATCGATAGCAGCCAACGCTGCAGAGGAAGAGACGGGGTTACCGCCGGTGGTCGAGGCTGACCAAGCGTAGTTCGGCCCAGGCAACCGTTGCTCGTTCACGGCCTCCATGATTTCCGCCTGGCCACCGTAGGCGCCGATTGGGAATCCACCACCCAGACCCTTGCCGTAGGCGACGAGATCGGGCGATACACCGTAATATTCCTGCGCCCCGCCCAGTGCCAAACGGAAGCCGGTGACCACTTCGTCGAACACTAGAACGATGCCGTGCCGTGCCGTGGCCTGACGCAATCCCTGCAAAAACCCATCGACCGGGGGGAGGCAGCGGTGCAGCGGCTCGACGATCACGGCAGCCAGTTCGGCAGCGTAATCGGTGAGAATTTTTTCCGTCGCCTCGAGGTCATTGTAAGGTGCGACCAGCACATCGCGCTCGACCCACGGCGCGCCGGTGCCGGACGAATCAGACTGCGGCCAATCGGGCGGGTCGCTGCCAACAAGGCTTGCTATCCCCTCCGGATGCTGCCCGTGGTACGCGCCCTCGAATTTCAAAATCTTCGGTCGCCCGGTCGCCGCCCGCGCCGTGCGCAGGCACAGCATCGTCGCCTCGGTGCCGCTGGCGACAAACCGGATACGCTCGACGCACGGGCTGAGGTCGGCGATGCGTTCCGCCAATTCCACCATTGGCCGCGTGACAGCAGCAAAGTTGGCGCCGTTGGATGCTGCCGCATTGGCCGCCTCAAGCACTTTCGGGTGGGCGTGGCCGACAAGCGCCGCGCCCCAAGCCATGGTCATGTCGAGGTATTCGCGACCGGCGGTGTCCCAGACTCGGCAGCCGGCGCCGCGGCCGATCACCGGCGCGTCCCCCTCCGGGATGCCGTACTCGCCGTTGGAACCGCCGGGCAGCCATCGCAGTGCCCGGTCCCGAAAGTTGTCTGCTGAGGTCATCCGAGAAGTGTGTCAAAGGCCAAGCCGCTTGGCCAAGTTCTCGGCGCCGTCTTCGCCCTCCGCGCCGGAGCCGCACGATTTCACGCCGTCGGTCATCATCGTCAGGCAGAACGGGCAGCCGACGGCGACCGTCTCGGCACCGGTCGCGACCGCCTCTTTCGCGCGCAACACGGAGACTCGTTGATCGGCCTCCTCCTCCATCCACATGCGACCACCGCCGGCACCGCAACAGAAGGTTTTTTCACGGCGATTCCCCATCTCACTGACTCCGTTTCCAAGCAGGTCGCGCGGCGCCTGATGAACACCGTTGACCCGCGCGAGGTAGCATGGGTCGTGATAGGTCACCGAACCGTTTTCACCTGGCGCAGTCAGTTTGCCTTCGTCGATCAACTGCTGCAAAAACTCGGTGTGATGGGTTACCTCAAACGAATCACCAAATTGCGGATAATCGTGCGTCAACGAGTTCAGGCAGTGCGGACACTGGGTGAGAATCTTCCGGGTGTTGTGCTGCTTGAGGGTTGCATGGTTGGTCTCGGCCAGTTCCTGGAACAAAAACTCATCACCCAGTCGACGCGCGGAGTCGCCGGTACAACACTCGTCTGGTCCAAGCACGGCGAAGTTGACCCCGGCCTTGATCAACAGCTTGGCAATGGCGCGGGTGACCTTTTGCGCGCGGCGATCGAACGAACCAGCACAACCGACCCACCACAAAACCTCGAAACCTGGGTTGTCGCTGGCCAGAGGAACATCAAGACCCTCCGCCCAAGCCAGGCGCTCAGCCTGCGGAAAACCCCACGGGTTGCCCTTGGTCTGCATCTGACGCATGGAATTGGCGGCAGAACCGGCCAAAGCACCCTCTGCAGCGCGGTCCCGACGAAGATCGAACAACAAGCCAAGAGGGTCGACCCGCACTGGGCAGGCAGTCACGCAGGCATTGCACGACGTGCACGACCAGACGGTTTCAGCCTGAATCACCCCCCCATGCATCGCCGGTGCCTCACCCCGCGCAGTCGTTTCCATCAACAACTTCAAGTCCTGCACTACAACCTTGGGCGAAAGTGGTTTGCCGGAAGCATACGCCGGGCAAGCGTCCTGACATCTACCGCACTCCATGCAGGCGTCGAGGCTCAAGAGCTGCTGCTGGTCCAAGTGCGAAATTTCCGACACTCCTACCACGCCTGTTTCCTCGACCTCCTCGATCGTGATCGGCTTTAATTTGCCAAGCGTCGGTGTGGAAAAAAACAGGTTCATTGGGCCTGTAATAAAATGCAGCAGTCTCGTGAACGGGATCATCGCGAAAAACCCAAAACTCATCCCTGCGTGAACCCACCACACACCCAAATGGGCGGAGCGGCTCGTCGATTCACTCATGCCATCGAAGAGCTTGGCTATGCAGGCACCCACCGGCGAACACCAGAGCGCCAAACCCTCCGGCTTATCCCAAACAATCCTCAACCCCTGGACCAAGTAGCCTGTCAGCCCAATGGCCAAAAACAAAATGAGAGCAGTCCAATCACTCATGCGATGACCAACGCTGGATGGCCGCCGCATTCGCCGCCATGCGAATAAGCAAATCCCGGCGATAAATAGCAGACCAAATATATCCAGCGTCACCTCGTAGACGACATAATACCAACCTTGATGGAAATGAAATCGCTCCGATATCTTGGACGCGAGGTGATCGATCTCTAGGAGTGTCGTACCGAGAAACAACATCATGAACCCGGCAAACATCATGATGTGCGCCCAACTGGCCAGGCCGCGACCTCGCACTCGTTTTTGACCGAGACCCTCCTTCAGCAACCGGCCGAGGCGCGGTTTCAATCTTTGAAAGTTTCCGGTCAGGATTTGACGAACCGATATCGACCTGCCCTGCTGCCAAAGTTTCCAGCGCCGCCAAACACCCCAGACAAACACCAGCATCGACACAATGGCCATGATGTAAAACGCCACCACCGACGATGGCGGAATGTTGCCAAATGTCTCACGCGTCAGCTGTATCGCCGGCGTCTCCATCACATTTTCACCCTGTCGGATTTCGGGTCGTAGGCTGGATGCGTCGACAACTGGGCAGGGATGCGTTCGCAAGCGACCTCCAGCTCGTAGTCGCCGCTTGTTAAAAAGTCACGATCCACGCCGTCGGTGTTCCGTACATAACCGATACCAACGCATTGGCCAACGGTGTGACCGAAGCCGCCGCTGGTCAACCAACCAACGCGTTCGCCGTTGCGGTAAATCGTCTCGCGGCCAAGCAGCACGACCTCCGGATCGTCCACGGCGAAAAAGGCCAGGCGCTTGGCCAAGCCGTTGGCCTTTTGCTGCTCGAGTGCCTCGCGGCCAAGGAACGGCGTGGCGGTCTTCAGCTTGGCCGCCCAGCCAAGCCCAGCCTCGATCGGCGTGTGGTCGGGCGTCACGTCGGCCCCCCAGATCCGGTATCCCTTTTCAAGTCGTAAACTGTCGATGGCACGGTAACCGGCGTTCGCAATGCCGTGCGCTTGGCCAAGCTCCATCAGCCGATCGTAAACCGCCCCGGCCGACTCCACCGGCATGTGCAGTTCCCAACCCAGCTCACCTACGAACGTCACACGCATCGCCCGCACCGTCTCCCCGGCAATTTTAATTTCCTGTGAGGTGGCAAACGGAAAGGCCTCGTTTGAAAGATCGGCATCGGTCGCCTGCGCGAGCACCTCACGGGCCAGCGGCCCCATCAATCCAAGCACGGCATTCTCTTGCGAGACGTCCGTCAACTGCACATCGCAGTCGCTGGGGAAGTTGCGCTCGATCCAATTAAAATCGCGTGCCGCCGAGCCGGTCCCGGTGACGATGTAAAATTCGTTTTCAGCCAAGCGGCAGACGGTCAGGTCCGCCTCGATACCACCGCGTTGGTTGCAGAGCTGTGTGTAAACCAAGCGGCCCGGTAGGACAGCCACGTCATTGGCGCAAACCCACGAAAGCGCCTTCTCAGCGTCGGGACCGGTGACCCGGTATTTTGCAAAGGACGACTCGTCAAAAAGCGCTACCGCCTCGCGTGTGTGCCGATGTTCACGGGCCACGTGCTCGAACCAATTCGCACGACCGTAGCTGGGCTCGTCCCTCGGCTCGACGCCGGAGGGCGCGAACCAATTGGGGCGTTCCCAGCCCAACTTGCTGCCGAAACAGGCACCGGCCGCCTTCAGACGCAGATAAAGCGGAGAGGTTTTGAGCGGTCGCCCCGACTCGTGCTCCTCGCTTGGCCAAGCCATGGTGTAATGCTTGCCGGTCGCCTCGGTCGTACGCTCGATGAGAAATTTCGTGTCGCGGTGATGGCCCCCAAAGCGCCGGATATCCACCGGCCACAGGTCCATCGACGGTTCGCCGCCGACAATCCACTCAGCCAGTGCCCGCCCCGCGCCGCCGTTGGCGGCGATGCCGTAGGCGTTAAAGCCGGTGCCAACAAAGTAACCGCTCAGCTCCGGTGCTTCGCCAAGAATGAAACTGCCATCCGGCGTGAACGCCTCCGGCCCGTTGATCAATTGGCGGATGCCGGCGTTCTCCAGCGAAGGTACGCGGCCCGCCGCCTGCAGGAACAGTTCCTCGAACTGGTCCCAGTCGCTGTCGAGCAGTTGGAAATGAAAGTCACTCGGAATGCCGTCCTGCGGTGTCCACGGCATCGGATCCAACTCGTAACCGCCCATCACGAGTCCGCCGACCTCCTCCTTGAAATAGCAGAGCCGATCCGGGTCGCGCAGCGTCGGCAGATCGGCGGTCACCCCTTCAATCGGCTCGGTGACAAGATACTGATGCTGCATCGGCTGCACTGGCACGGAGACATTGGCCAAGCGGCCGCATTCGCGCGCCCAAATGCCGCAGCAGTTGACCGCAACCTCACACTCAATGTTGCCCAGGTCCGTCTGCACACCGGCCACCCGGCCGTCGCGGATGTTGAACCCGGTTACACGACAGTCCTCGATGATTTTTGCGCCCTCCATTTTCGCGCCCTTGG
>CAYWMH010000110.1:0-7701 GCA_964459315.1 uncultured Verrucomicrobiota bacterium | reverse complement strand
GCTGGGCGCAGCACTGGCTCGACCTCGCGCGGTTCGCCGAGACCGACGGCTTCGAGCACGACAAGGTGCGCCCCAACGCGTGGCGTTACCGCGACTGGCTCATCACTGCGCTCAACGCCGACCTGCCGTACGACCGGTTTGTGCTGCATCAACTCGCCGGCGACACCGTCTCCGCCGAGGCTGCGTTAGCCACCGGCTTTTTGCTCGCCGGCCAGGACATGCCGGACATCAACCTCAACGCCGAGCGCCGGCACATGGTGCTCAACGAAATGACCGCCACCGTCGGCTCGGTCTTCCTCGGCCTCAGCATCGGCTGCGCCCAGTGCCACGACCACAAGGCCGACCCGATCAGCCAGGCGGACTTTTACCGGATGCGCGCCTTTTTCGAGAGCGGCCTCACGTTCAACGAACAGGAACTGGGCAAGGGCCGGGGCAAGGGCCGCGTGATGGCCGAGGCTGCCAAGCCGGTGTCCACACGGTTCGCAGTGCGCGGGGATTTCCGCCGCGCCGGGTCGGTTGTGCGGCCTGCCGTGCCGCGCATTGCACAGTCGAAAAAACCGGCCGCACCGGCAACAAACCGGGCCGACCTTGCCCGATGGATGGGCACCACCGGCAACCCTCTTTTCCGGCGCACCATCGCCAACCGGCTTTGGCAGTTCCATTTTGGCCAACCACTGGCGGCCACCCCGAGTGACCTCGGCCGCACCGGCGAACGCCCCACCCACCCGGCATTGCTCGACTGGCTCGCCGCGGAACTGCCCCGGCGCAACTGGAGCCTCAAGGCGATGCACCGGCTGCTGCTCACCTCCGCCACCTACCGACAGGCCAGCCACGGCGAGGGCGAAACGTGGGACAGGCGGCTTGCTGCTGATCCGGACAACCGGCTTTACTCCCGGATGAACCGGCGGCGGCTCGACGGCGAAACCCTGCGGGACACTCTACTCGCCATCAGCGGACAATACACCCAGCGCGCGGGTGGTCCGGGCGTGTGCCCTCCGCTCCCCCGCGAGATCACCAGCACGTTGCTCAACAACCAGTGGCCGGTCAGCAAGTCGGTCGAGGATCATCACCGGCGAAGCGTCTACCTGTTCGCCAGGCGCAACCTGCGCTACCCGCTGTTTGAACTGTTCGACCGCCCCGACGGTACGGCGTCTTGCGCCCATCGCAAGGAATCCACTACCGCACCGCAGTCGCTGATTCTGCTCAACTCCGGCTTTTCGCTGACGATGGCCAAGTGCTTGGCCAAGCGTTGCAAAGATGGCGAAACGCCGGTTGGACGGTCCATTCGGCGGTTGTACGGCCTGCTGTTCCAGCGCGAGCCAAGCAGGGAGGAGTTGCACCTGGCCAAGCAGTTCCTCGCCGAGCCAAGCGATGGCAAAGTCGAGCCTCTCACACAGTTTGCACTCGCATTGATCAACCTCAACGAGTTCCTGTTCGTGGATTGACGGGAGCAGTTCGTTTCGAATCCGTAAACCATCCTCGGCCAGCATTGTAGTAGGGACGGCTTTTCAGTACAGGTCGCCTCCCCCCCGAATAAAAAATGGATCAAAGTTTTTGTTTTTGTCTTGGCTGGCTGGATGAATTTTTAGGCCGCTCGACACCGGTAAGCTTGACGACACCGAGCGCAAGACATTCGCCATGCTACAAAAGGTGCTCGCCGAAAAAAAGGAACTTGCACCCGGTTCGATTTAACAAAGTACAAACAGGAATACTGTACCGATGAAAATCCTGATTTGCATCCCACATTTTTTTGAAGCTGCACCTGCCAACAAGGCGCGTTACCGCAGTGAAAGACAGGATAAGCGTCAGGAAAAAATTCGTGGTTTGGCAAAGTGCATTGGTATTCTACACCTGTTGTTTGGCCGAGCGCACATCGGAGCCAACCATCGACAGCGCATTTTTGAAGAGGTGCCGAATGAGTGCGCGCACTCAGTTGATGTCAAGGTCGTCACCGTCCCCGACAAACATTTGCTTGGCAAAATCGGAATTCCATCAAGACTTTACGAGCACGTCCCGATCAATACCAACCCGAGGTACCTAGGCTTTGAGACGCACAAGGTCATTCGGAGCCACGCAGGTCAGTACGATTATTATGGTTATCTCGAGGATGACATAGTGATTCACGATCCCCACTTCTTCCGCAAACTCGATTACTTCAACCGCAATGTTTCCGGTTCCGACTCCAAAGCCCTTTTGCAGCCAAATCGCTTTGAGTCGTTTCTCGGCACCGACAATGTGCACAGCGATTGGGTGTACAAGGTTTACCCTGACTACACCTATTCGGACGGACCGATCGGAGATGTGATCCACACTCTAGATTATCTCGGAGGTAAGGTGCAATTCGAGAGAGCCCGTGCGCCTCACTCTGGGTGTTTCTTCGTTAGTGAAGCCCAATTGGCAACACTTGAAAAAGCGCCCAATTTTGGTTCACCCGCAGGTATCGATGAAGAGATGGTTTTGGACGGAGCCGTGACGATACCTATCCACCAGGCGTTCAATGTTTACAAGTCGATCAAGTGCGATATGAATTTCCTCCAAGTCGAGCACGCGGTTGCAACATTTTTTGATCAGATGGAGATTGAGGCGGACGGCTCTATCATTTGGAATCACCCTTGGAACAAGTCCCGGTGACAATACGGTTTCCAAGACATCGTATGGCATCGGTATGGCGGCTTGTCATTTTTCCTTGCCAGATGTTGCGCATTTTCCTGTTTTTTTTGATGACTGTGATGCTTGGCCAATCGCAGGATTCAGTAATAGATCCGTACAGTGGGCCGGAATTTCAAGCGCTAGTGCGGAAGGCCGATCCGCTCCCGGTAGAGGAAAGCCTGAAGGCGTTCGATGTGCCGGACGGGTTCGGGATGGAACTGGTCGCCGTCAGCCCCGACATCGGCCAGCCGATGAATCTGGCTTTCGACGAGCGCGGCCGGCTCTGGGTCTCAAGCACGCTGGAGTATCCGTACGCCGCACCGATTGGCCAACCCGGCCGCGACACGATCAAGGTTTTCGAGGACACCACCGGCGATGGCCGGTACGACAAAATCTCCACCTTCGCCGACGGGCTGAATATCCCGACCGGAATCTATCCATACAGGGATGGCGTCATCGCGTGGAGCATTCCGAACATCTGGTTTCTGCGCGATACCGACGGCGACGGCCGCACGGACAAGCGCACCAAGCTGTACGGGCCGCTTGGTTACGAGCGGGACACGCACGGGATGCACTCGTCATTCACGCGCGGCCTCGACGGCTGGCTGCACCTCACGCACGGCTTCAACAACACGACCACCGTCCGCGCCACTGACGGCTCGAGCCTAACGATGCACTCCGGCAACACCTACCGCGTGCAGCCGGACGGCTCGAGCGTGCAGCAGTTCACCTTCGGGCAGGTGAACCCGTTCGGGATGTGCCTCGACTCATTCGGCAACTTTTACACCGCCGACTGCCACAGTTCACCGATCTATCAGCTCATTCGCGACGCCTACTACCCGAGCTTCGGCAAGCCGCACGACGGCATCGGCTTCGGGCCGCTGGTAATCCGACACAACCACGACTCCACCGGCTTGTGCGGCATCGTATTCAACCAATCCTCCCACTGGCCGGAGGAGTTTCGCGACAACATATTCGTTGGCAACGTGGTCACCAGCCGTGTCAACCGCAACAAGGTCAACTGGCGCGGCGGCAGCCCGAAGGGCGTCGAGATGCCGGACTTGATCCGCACGCGCGACCCGTGGTTTCGGCCGGTCGACCTGCAGTTCGGCCCGGACGGCGCGCTGTACATCGCCGACTTTTATAACCGCATCATCGGGCCCTTCGAGGTCCGGCTCGACCATCCGGGTCGCGCCCGCGAGATGGGCCGCGGCTGGCGGTTGGTTTACCGGGGGCCAGAGGCCAAGCGCTTGGCCAAGCCGGTCGACTTGACTGCCGCGCCGCTTGGGCAAGCGCTCGCCGAGTTGGTCAGCCCGCTGTTGGCCCGCCGCATGACCGCGACCGATTACCTTGCCGATGACATCGGCCAGCCTGCCGCCGCGCCGCTTGGCCGGGCGATGGCCAAGCCGGCCGCGAAGCCGGAGTTGAAGGCGCACGGCGCGTGGGTGCTGCACCGCCTTGGCCAACTGGAGGACGCCGCCCTGCTGCGCATGGCTAACGACGAGGCCGAGTTGGTACGCGTCCACGCACGGCGCATCGCCGCCGCGCAAAAAAACTGGGGTTCGAAAATCCGGGCGATGGTTCTCGCCGGTCTACGCGACGACTCGCCACAGGTTCGCCGCGCCGCCGCTGATGCCGTTGCGCGGCGCTCGAGTGCCGGCCACGTCCGCCCGTTGCTCGACGCATTGCGACAGGTGCCGGCGAGCGACGAGCACCTCCGGCACGCGTTGAGAATTGCGCTCCGCAACAACCTCCACGCCGTCAACGATCCGGCCCGGTTCGCTGATCTTAAGGATCATCCCGGTGATCTCCGCGAGTTGATGAGTGTGGCGCTTGGCGTCAACTCGCCGTTTGCCGGCTCGCTGCTGTTGGCCAGCCTCGATGATGCCGGGCTTGGTCCCGGGCAGTTGACCGCCTACCTCCGGCACATCGCCCGCAATGCGCCGCCGGAGGGGCTCGACCAACTGGCCGCCGTGGTGCAAAAACGATTTCCCGGCAACCTCGATTTTCAGGCCGAGCTGCTGCTCCCCATCAACGAGGGAATCCTGCAGCGCGGCATCGTTCCAGGACCGGGCCTGCTCGGCTGGGCGGGAAGCCTTGCCGCCGAGTTGCTGGCCGGCGCCGGGGCGGTCGAGTTGCACTGGGTCGCCGCGCCGGCGAACGGAGTGCCGGCATCGGACATCCCGTGGATCGTGCAGACACGCAGCGTTCCTGGAAGGACACCCAACTGGAAAAACCACACGCACCCCGACCACCCAACCGCGAGCCCGTGGCTACCACAGGTGCGTGCCTCGAGCGACGGCGTCACCGGCGTTCGCTACATCACCAGCCTGCCGCCCGGTGGCGAGTCGCTCACCGGAGTACTGCGTTCGGTGTCGTTCACGATGCCGGACGAGTTGATATTTTTCATAACCGGCCATCGCGGGTTCCCCAACGATCCCGCCCATGAAAAAAACTTTGTTCGTCTCGTCGATGCAGGGACCGGCGATGAGCTGCGCCGCGTTTACCCGCCGCGCAACGACACCGGCGTGCCGGTGCGCTGGCAACTCGACCGGCCCCGCGAAGTGTACCTTGAGGTGGTGGACGGCGACACCGGCGCGGCCTTCGCTTGGCTCGGTGTGGCGCGGTTCAACATCGGCCTAGAGCTATTCCGGGAGGCCGCGTTTCTTAGCAGCGCCGCCCCAGGTGGAGAGCGGCTGACCGGCGTGCTGCGTTCGCGCGAGTTTATCGTGCCGCAACAATTGCGTTTTCTGCTGGCCGGTCACGGCAGTCGGCGGGGCCAGTCGCCGAACGGGAAAAAGTACGTGCAACTAGTCGAGTCCGGGAGTGGGCGTATTCTGAGAAAAACCGACTGCACAAGCGGCGAGATCGCGCAGCAAATCGAATGGGACTTGTCGATGTTTGCCGGTCGGCGGGCGCGCTTCGAGATGGTCGATCGGGACTCGGCGGGCGCCTTCGCCTGGGTGGCGGCTGGTGGCTTCGAGCCCCCCATCGCGCCTCTGCCCGCAGTGGCGCCCCGCCGCTTGGCCAAGCGCCAGCTCGCCGCCGCGCGTATCATCCGCGAATTGAAACTGACGTCGGCGCACGACGCCGTAGCGCGCTTGGCCACCAACTCATTCGCGGCAACCGCGGCTCGCGAGATGGCCGTGTCAGCCATCCTTGGCCAGGGTAATGAAGCCCAACGAGCCAACGTTGCTGCGCTCCTCGAGGATACCAGTCAGCCAGAGTCAGTGCGCCTGGCCGTGGCCAGCGGCGGGGCGCATTTGGCGCCGGTTCGTGTTCGCTTGGCCAAGGCGCTTGGCCAAGCGCCGGCCAATCTGCAACTGCCGTTCGCCCGGGCGCTGTCCCAAACACAGACTGGGGCCAAGGCGCTGCTTGGCCTGATCGAAAGCGGGCTTGCACCGGCCGGATTGCTGCTGGATCCGCAGATAAAAGGCAATTTCCCGAAAGCCGACGCCGGACGCGTGGCGGCGCTCACCGCCGACCTGCCCAAGCCGAATGCCGACCGAGAACGGCTGATCGCCGAGCGCGTGGCGGCGTTTCGCGAGACGGGCGGCGACGCGGTGGCCGGTCGGGCGACGTTTGTAACCTATTGCGCGGCCTGCCACCAAAAGGGAGGGGAGGGCGGCAACATCGGCCCGCAACTTGACGGCACCGGCAACCGGGGCGTCGAGCGGTTGGTGGAGGACATCCTTGATCCTAACCGCAACGTCGATTTGGCGTTCCGATACTCGATCGTGAATCTGAAAAACGGGCAGACGGTGCTCGGCCTCGAGCGGCGCAAGGTCGGCGAGTCGATCGTATTCGCCGACCTAACCGGCTCGGAGAGCAACATCGCCCAGGCCGACATCGCGTCAAGGGAACAAACAACGAGTTCCCTCATGCCGGAGCCGCTTGGCCAAGCCATCCCCCCTGCCGAGTTCAACCACCTGCTCGAGTTCCTCCTCTCGAATTAGGCTGCGACCTAGAATTCGAGGCCGGTGATTTGGGTGTAGGCTTCGATGTATTTTTCACTGGTTTTTTGGACGATGTCATCCGGCAGATTGGGGCCGGGAGGGGTCTTGTCCCAGTCGAGGGTCTCGAGGTAGTCGCGGACGAATTGTTTGTCGAAGCTGGGCTGGCTTTTACCGGGGGCGTACAGGTCGGCCGGCCAGAAACGGGAGGAGTCGGGGGTGAGTACCTCGTCGATGAGGATGAGTTCGCCCTCGAAGATGCCGAACTCGAACTTGGTGTCGGCGATGATGATGTTTTTTTCGGCGGCGTGATCGCGGCCGCGCTTGTAGATTTCGATGCTCAGTTCGCGTGCCTTTTCCGCGATGTCGCTGCCAACGATGTTGACGGCTTCCTCAAAGCTGATGTTTTCGTCGTGGCCTTCCTCGGCCTTGGTGGCTGGGGTGAAGATCGGCTCGGGCAGCTTGGAGGAGTTGTCGAGGCCGTCCGGCAGGGGGATGCCGCAGACGGTTTTTTGTTTTTGGTATTCCTTCCAGCCGGAGCCGGCGAGGTAGCCGCGGACGACGCACTCGATGGCGAGCGGCTGGGCCTTTTTCACGACCATCGCCCGTCGGCCGATCTGGTCGGCGTAGTCGCGGACGGCTTCGGGCAGCGGATCGTCGGCGCCGGCGAGGAGGTGGTTGGGGACGATGTCGTTGAATTTGTTGAACCAGTAGTGGGAGAACATCGTGAGGACTTCGCCCTTGCGCGGGATGCCGTTGGGCAGGACGACGTCGTAGGCGCTGATGCGGTCGCTGGCGAGCATCAGGAGGCTGTCGCCGAGGTCGAACATTTCGCGAACCTTGCCGCTGCGGACCTTGGGGACACCGGGGAGATCGAGTTGGAGCAGGGTGTTGCCTGACATGGGGGCGGATGATGCGGATGCCGGGCTGGTTTTCAAGCCGATGTTATTCACAGCCGCTTGGCCAAGCGGGATCAGGCTTGGGCGGCGACGGGCGACAGTTCCGGCTCGAAGGTGATCCGCTTGGCATCGCCCCAGAGGCCCTCGAGGTCGTAGAGCTCGCGGAATTTGTCGTTCATCACGTGGACGAGGACGTCGAT
>CAYWMH010000109.1:0-7739 GCA_964459315.1 uncultured Verrucomicrobiota bacterium | reverse complement strand
GTTCACCGGCCCGTGAGCTTGGCCAAGCGCTTGACCAAGCATTACTGCGTGCTGAAGCTCTCGGCCAACGCAAGCGCCTTGATCATCGCCTTGGACTTGTTGACCGTCTCCTGGAATTCGTTTTCCGGAACCGAGTCGGCCACCCAGCCGCCGCCGGCCTGCACATAGGCCGCGCCGTCCTTCAACAACGCCGTGCGAATGGTGATACAGCAGTCCAGGTTGCCGTTGAACGAAAAGTAGCCGACACAGCCGCCGGACGGCCCGCGCGTCGTCCGCTCAAACTCGGAGATGATCTGCATTGCCCGGATCTTCGGCGCGCCGGAAAGTGTCCCCGCCGGAAACGTCGCGCGGATCAAGTCGTACGGCGTGTGCGCAACTGCGAGGTTGCCCTCCACCTGCGACACGATGTGCATCACGTGACTGTACCGCTCAATGATCATCAGGTCCTTCACCTCCACTGAGCCGTAGTCGCAAACGCGGCCGATGTCATTCCGCGCCAGATCCACGAGCATCACATGCTCGGCGCGCTCCTTCGGGTCAGCCAGCAACTCCTTTTCCAGCGCGAGATCCTCCTCGGCGCTCCCACCCCGCGGCCGGGTGCCGGCGATTGGGCGAATCTCCACCTGCCGTTCCTCGCAGCGCACATGAATCTCCGGCGACGCACCGACGAGCGAGTAGCCTTCGAACTCCAGCAGGAACATGTACGGTGACGGGTTGATGGAGCGCACCGCCCGGTAAACGTCCAGCGGCGACGCCTCCACCGGGGCGGAAAACCGCTGCGAACCGACCACCTGAATGATGTCCCCGGCGTTGATATACTCCTTGGCCTTCTCGACATTCTTGAGGAAACGATCCTTCTGCTGATTCGACTGGAACGCCTTCTCTGGCAACTCAGCCGGGAACGACACCGGCTTGTACTCGCTCGGTTGCTCGAGCAGCGCCACGATCCGCTCCACCTCCCTGGTGGCCCGCCCGTACACCTCCGCCGGCGAGTCGCCGGGGCCGATGATCCCGTTGACGATGATCGTCAGCGTCTGCGCCACGCGGTCGAACACCAGCAACTGGTGGGCGATGAGAAAACAAATCGTCGGCGTGCCCAGTTCATCCTCCGGCGGGCGCGGCACAACCGGCTCGATGTCATGGATAAACTCGTGCCCAACAAAGCCAAGCGCGCCGCCGGTGAACCGCGGCAGGCCATCCACCGCCACCGGCCTGTAGTTGGCCAAGACATTCTCGACCACCTCGAGCCCGTCGCGCACCTCCCCCGCCGCTTGGCCTCCGGCACGGCCAACGACCGTATACGTCTCCCGCACCTGGCCGCCCTCGATCCACTCCACCGTGTCGCCGATTTGGCGGATCATCCCGCGCGGATTGCACCCCACGAATGAGTAGCGCCCTAGATGCTCGCCCCCCTCGACCGACTCAAACAGGAACGACTCACCCCGGCCGCGGATCTTGCGGTACGCTGTCAGCGGCGTTTCCTGGTCGGCCAACAGCCGGCGCGTGACCGGAATCAGGTTTCCCTGTTCGGCCAAGCGGCAAAACTCATCCTTGGTTGGACGGCAATACTCCATGCGGCGATCACTCTAACCGGCGCTCCTCCCAAAACGCCAACACAATACAGTCCAAGCGCTTGGCCAAGCGGGAGTGTTACTTGTAAACCTCGTCCGGATTGACGAGCCGCTCCTCGGTCACATCGAACTCCCCACCCTCGCGGATCGACCGAAAAAAACAGGACTTGTAGCCCTCGTGGCAGGCCACGCCTTGCTGTGTCACCTGGATCAGCAGAGTGTCTCCGTCACAGTCAAACGCGATGCCACCGACCTGCTGCGTGTGGCCACTCGACTCGCCCTTCATCCTGTATTTCTGGCGGGAGCGACTCCAAAAATGCGTCTTGCCTGTGTCAATCGTCGACCTCAGTGACGCTTCATTCATCCACGCCATCATCAGCACACGGCCGGTACCCTCCTCCTGGACAATCGCCGGAATCAGGCCATCTGCATTGAACTTGAGTTTCTCAATGAACTTCATCTGAAAAATTATACCGTGCGAACCGGGATGCCGTCTCGTTCCAGAAACGCCTTCACATCAGCGACACTATAATCGCCAAAATGAAAAATACTCGCCGCCAACACGGCATCTGCCTGGCCTTTGTGCAGCACCTCGGCCATGTGCTCAAGGCAGCCCGCGCCGCCGCTGGCCACGACCGGCACCTCCACTGATTCGCTGATGCGTCGCGTGACCTCCAGGTCGTAACCGGCCTTCGTGCCGTCGGCGTCTATGCTGTTGAGCACGATCTCGCCCGCGCCGAGTTCCACCACACGCACAGACCAGTCGATGGCGTCCAGGCCGGTTTCCCTGCGGCCGCCGTGCGAAAAAACACGCCATGCGCCGTCACCCGTTCGCTTGGCATCGACTGAAACGACGATGCATTGGCTGCCGTATTTTTCCGCGCCCTCACGGATCAACTCCGGCTTGGCCAAGGCGGCGCTGTTGATGCTGATCTTGTCCGCGCCGGCCTTGAGCATGACGCCCATTTCCTCCACCGTGCGGATCCCGCCCCCCACCGTGAGCGGCATGAAACAGCGGCTGGCCACCCGCTCCATCACGTCAACCATCGTGTCACGACCATGCGCGCTGGCGGTGATGTCGAAAAAAACCATCTCGTCGGCACCCTGCTCATCATAGCGAACAGCCAACTCAACCGGATCACCGACGTTGCGCAGTCCCCCCTCTTCCGCGCGGCCAAACTGAATCCCTCGCGTCACGGCTCCGTCGTGCACGTCAAGGCAGGGAATCACTCGCTTGGCCAACATCTCAAAAAAAATCCCGGCGGTGATGCCGCCGGGAAACGCTATATCCTTTATCCGCTTGCCATTCAAGCCCGTCGGCCGAAACCGGCGAACACGACAGGCGCTAGAAGGCGTCAAGCCGCAGTAAACTTGCCCTTGCTGGGGCTCTTGAACGCTTTCTTGTTGTTATAAAGCATCACGCGAAGACCGTTGATCGGATTCTTGCCACCGAACTTGTGTCCCGCCTTCTTGACCTCTTCAAGAATCTGACCGGCGGTCAATACCTTGCCCTTGGCCACCTGCAGTGCGATTTCCTTTAGTGAATGCCTTTTTTTGCCACCCTTAGCGGCTTTTTTTTTAGCGGTTTTTCTGGCCGTTTTCTTAATGCCTTTTTTGGCCGTTTTTTTGGCGGCTTTCCTGGCCCTTTTTTTTACGGCTTTTTTGACAGTCTTCTTTTTCGCCGCTTTCCGTTTTGATGCTGCCTTTTTCTTTGCAGGACGACCGCGTTTGGCCGTGGATTTTTTTCTGCCGGGGCGGCCGCGGCGCTTGGCTGGCGCGGAACCGGCTCCATCCAAGGCGGCCTCAATCTCGGCCAGTCTTTTTTCTGCGTCCGCAGCCATTGCCTGTGCGTCGGTCAATGTCTTTGACAATGCAATCTTTTCCTTTTGCAATGCCGCGCGAGCCCGTTGATATAACTTAACCGTATCCTTGCTCATAATTTTCTGGTTTATAATACGCCGTTTAACAGCGCAAAGAAGAACAGTAGACTAATACAACTCATTGACAAGAGGAATTATAATCTTTTTTGTATGCGAAACTTGGACACTATAATCCTATTTTATGGCTTTATGGATGCTCATCGCTCCAGCCATTATCTCTATAACCTGCACGGAGTTATAGCCAATGTGACGCAGAACGGATGTCACCCCTTTTTGAGCGGTATAGTTTTTCAATGATTTTAGGATATAGGCGTATGCCGATGCGTTGCCACACCAAATCCATCCTAACACCGGCAGCATTAATGCGAGATATAGAAAATAAACCGACCGGATGACGCGGTTGGCCGGCTTCCCAAAATCCAGTATCAACAGACGCCCTCTCGGCTTCAGGACACGGGTAATCTCGCGCAGGCCGGCCTCTAGATCGGCAAGGTTCCTCAGCCCGTAACCGATTGTCACCAGGTCGATGGTGTCATCCCCAAGCGGCAGTTTCAGGGCGTCCGCTTGGGAGAGACTAATCCGGTTTTCGCCCCGCTTGGCCAAGCGGGCGGCGGCTTGCCGCAACATGGGCCTGTTCAAGTCCATCCCCACCAGTGAACCGCCCCGCTTGGCCAAGCGGATCGCGAGGTCGCCCGTGCCGCAGCACAAATCGAGGCCCATCTCCCCCTCCCTGAAATTGGACAGGGCCACCACCCGGCGTTTCCAGAGCCGATGCAAGCCCAGGCTCTGAATGTCGTTGACCAGATCGTATCGCCCGGCGATCGAGCCAAACAGTTGATCGACCTTTTTCGTGTGGCTGGCTGTTGCTGTTCCGGTTCCCACGGGTTGCCGACAAGTAACATCCGCCAACCCGGCAAACCAGAAGATCCTGCGCGTAGGTTTGATTCTCCGGAAATTAACAGCGACACTCCCAGCCGCATGTTGTCGATTGAAGAAGCTGTTGACCGGTCGCTTTCGGCTTCGGCGTTGCTTGGCACCGAGACCATTCCCCTGGCCGGCACCGCGGGCAGGTTTGCCGCCGTCGACGCGATTGCCAACGTGGCGCTGCCGGCCTTTGACAACTCCGCGATGGATGGCTACGCGGTTCGAAGCCGCGACCTGCGTGGCACCACCACTGAATCGCCGGTCGCGTTGAGTTGCCTTGGCGTGATCCCGGCCGGAACCGAACCGGTCGGCACGGTCGATGAGGGCACCTGCATGAGGATTTTCACCGGCTCGCCCATCCCGCAAGGGGCGAATGCCGTGATCATGCAGGAGGATTGCCGTACGGATCCCGGCGATGACCGCAAGGTTCATTGTACCGACTCGGTCAAGCCGTGGGAGAACATCCGGCTGAAAGGCGAGGACGTCCGTGAAGGCGACCCGGTGGTTGCCGCTGGCGCGCGCATCACAGCCGGCACGATCGGGTTGCTGGCGGCAACCGGGCACGATTCGATCGAAGTGGGGCTCAGGCCGAAGGTCGGGCTAGTGGCCACCGGCAGCGAATTGGTTGAGCCGCCCTCCGGCTTGAAGCCGGGCGAGATTTACGAGAGCAACCGTGCCTTGCTGGCTTCAGTTGTCGCCCAGACAAACGGGCTGCCGACACCATACCCGATTGTGCCGGATTCGCTCGACGCCACGGTGGCTGCGCTGGAGCGGGCGTTCGCGGAGAACGACGCGGTGGTGACCTCCGGCGGCGTCTCGGTGGGTGACCATGACCATGTGAAGCCGGCCATCGAACGACTCGGTGGCTCGCTCGATTTCTGGAAGGTCGCCGTCAAGCCGGGCAAGCCGTTCGTGCTGGGCCAAGTCCGCGGCAAGCCACTGTTCGGGCTGCCGGGCAACCCGGTCTCGGCGCTCGTCACCTATCTGCTCCTGGTCCGACCCGCCCTGTTGAAGATGCAGGGGGCTTCCGACTGCCGCTTGCCCAAGCAGCCGGGGCTGCTGGCGCAGGCATTGGCCAACCAGGGCGATCGGCGGCATTTCGTGCGGGTGACGCTCGATGCGGACGGGCTGGTTCGGAGCGCCGGCGGGCAGCGATCGCATATGCTGGGTGGCCTGGCCAAGGCCAACGGCCTGGTTGATCTGCCCCCAAACTCCCGCTTGGCCAAGGGCGACCCGGTGGAGGTGCTGCTGATCGAAGGCTGATCAGTCGCCGCCCTGCCGGAGCTCATCGAGCTTGGCCTTGGCCGCAGCGCGTCTGGCCTCCTCGTCGCGGATCACGTCCTCGAGGGACCGGGAAATACAGGCCGCCATCAGCTGCGCGGGGGTTTTACCGGTTGCCTCCGAGGCGGCCTCGAGCAGTTCGGTCAACCGCACAGGCAACGCCCAGTCGCTGGGTTCCGCCGGTTTTTCCGCCTCGCCCCCGGCCGACGGCTCCTCGTCCGGATTCACCACGTTTCGAATGGTGTCCCGCATAAAGCCGACCATTTGTTTGCCTTCTTTGTCGGCAAACGACTTCATTTCCCGCAGGAGATTCTTCGGCACCCATGTGTCTTTCTCCTTGGTTTCGTCAGGTTTTGGGTCTTCTGCCATGGTGTTGCTGTTAGGATTTTCGCTTGGCCATAGTTGCGATCAACCGGTCGTTCAACTCGCGAGCGGGATTGTAACCGACAGCACTCAGCTTCGTGTTTAAGGCAGCGACCTCAATCAGCCGCGCTAGGTTTCGCCCAGGCCTGACCGGGATGCTGACATGCCTTACCTTTATGCCGAGGATTACCATATGATCCTCATCTAGGCCAAGTCGGTCGATATTCTTGACCTCCTTCCACGCCTTGAGGGTAACCACCAAGTCGAGGCGCTTCTCGGTCCGAATGCTCTTCGCGCCAAACATCGCCGCGACGTTGATGATCCCAATCCCGCGCACCTCCATGTGGTAGCGAGACAGCTCGGAGCTGGTGCCGAGGATTTCCCGGCTGTCGAGCAGGGTCACTTTGGTGATGTCGTCCGCGACCAGGCTGTACCCCCGCTCAATCAGCTCCAGCACGGTCTCGCTTTTGCCGATGCCGCTCTCGCCACGAATGAGCACCCCGATCCCGTGGACGTCCACCATGCTCCCGATGAGCGTGTCCCGCGGCGCGAACAGCAGATCGAGCTCGATCGTGGCGACGCTTACGAACCGCATCGTCACCATCGGGGTCTGGAGAACGGGCACACCAAGCTCGTTGGCGATTGATTTCAACTCCTGGTCGATCGGTAAATTTCGCGTGTACACGATGCACGGAATCTTGTACGAGCACAGTTTCCGGTAGCTCTTGACGCGATCCCGCATCGGCAGCGACTTGAGATAGTACGCCTCCGCGTTGCCGATCACCTGGATGCGCTTGTAGGCGATGTACTTGGTGAACCCGGCAAGCGCAAGGCTCGGCCGGTTGACGGTCGGCTCGATAATCGTCCGGCCGAGCCCACTCTTCCCGGCGATCAGCTTCAGCTTCAGGTGCTCGGCCTGCTCGGTGAAAAAGCGCTCGGTCGTGATCTTTTCCCGCTTCGGTTTTTTCTTCGTCGCCATGCTACAGGTTGAAATCGGGGCCGAGGTAAATCTCCCGCGCGGTGGGATCGTTTACGAGGAACTCCGCCTCGCCCTGACACCGGACGTCCCCCTTGTGGATGATATAGGCGCGATCCACCAACTTGAGCGTCTCGCGGACGTTGTGGTCGGTGATCAGGACGCCCATCCGCCGCTCCTTGAGCTTGCGCAGGATTTTTTGCACCTCGTACACGGCGATCGGGTCGATCCCGCTGAACGGCTCGTCGAGCAGCAGCATCCGCGGGCTGGTCACCAGCGCCCGGGTGATCTCCAACCGGCGCTTCTCGCCGCCGCTAAGGGTGTATGCCTTGTTCCGGGCAAGGGTGGTCAGGTCAAGTTCCTCGAGCAGCGACTTGAGTCGGGCCTTCTGCTCCAGCTTATCGGAGGTGCAGGTCTCGAGGATGGCCAAAATGTTCTGCTCGACCGTCAGCTTTCGGAACACGGACGGCTCCTGCGTCAGGTAGCCGATTCCCTGCCTCGCCCGCTGGTGCATCGGCAAGGCGCCGATCGAGTTGCCCTCGAAGAGCACCTCACCCTCGTCCGGCCGCACCAGCCCGACGATCATGTTAAACGAGGTCGTCTTGCCGGCACCGTTCGGGCCGAGCAGACCGACAATCTCCCCCGGCGACACGGAGATCGTTACGCAGTTGACCACGCGCCGTTTCCTGTACTCCTTGGCCAAGCCGTTCGCCTCTAGCAGCCTCATGGTGTCGTTACGTCCGT
>CAYWMH010000108.1:1035-7766 GCA_964459315.1 uncultured Verrucomicrobiota bacterium | reverse complement strand
GGCGACCAGAGGGGATGCGCGGTAGCCGACTTCGACCGTGACGGCAGGCCGGACCTGCTAGTCGGGCAGAACTCGGGGCAAACCAAGCTGTATCGTAATCGATTGTCCAAGCGCGGGTTACGCGTCCGTCTCGCTGGGCAAGCCGCAAACCCAACCGGCGTGGGGGCCAAGCTCCGGCTGGGCAGCACAACTGCCCTTGGCCCGGCGAGGCAGCTGCGGAGCGGCGGGGGATTTCGGTCGCAGGATTCCGCTGTTACCGTGTTGAGCTTGGGGTATCAATCACCCACGCAGCTTCAGGTGTCTTTGCCAAGCGGGAGAGTCAGCAAGACGGTAATCGAAAAGGGTGCTGCCGAAATCACCGTGGAGGAACCAGTTCCATGAGCGGTCGACTGGCCAGGCCGTTTTTCGCGTTGACCGCGCTCGGCCTGCTGTTTGCCCATGACAGCACCGGCCTCGAGTGGCAGACGGAAGATGGCGGCTTGTTGAGTGCGCCGCTCGAGGAATCTGACCAGGGGCGAACCGGTTTCCGCCGGGTGCCCTCAATCGCGTCCGGTGTTCGTTTTTCAAACCAACTCGACAACGAGCGATCCATCCGCAACCGCAACCTGTTGAGCGGCTCGGGGGTGGCCGCCGGTGACTTTGACGGGGACGGCTGGTGCGACCTATACTATTGTGGGCTCGAAAACGGGAACAGGCTGTACCGCAACCTGGGTGACTGGACGTTTGAGGATGTCACCGGGACGGGCGGCCTCGCGTGCGACGGGCAGGACTCGACTGCCGCGGCGTTTGTCGACGTGGACGGGGATGCGGATCTTGACCTGCTCGTCAACGCGCTTGGCAATGGAACGCGGTTGTTCCGCAATGACGGCAACGCCGGGTTTGTCGAGGTGACCCGGGAAGCCGGCCTGGCCTCGACCGCCGGTAGCATGTCGATGGCGCTGGCGGACGTGGATGGCGACGGCGACTTGGACCTGTACGTCGCGAATTTCCACCCAACCACGATCAAGGATCGGCCTAACACAAACATCCGGGTCAGCATGATCAATGACCGCCCGGTCGTCACCTCGGTCAACGGTGTCTCGACGGAGAAAGCGCATCTGAAGGGGCGGTTCGAGATTTCGAAAAGCCGCGACATTCTCGAGTACGGCGAACCGGATTTCCTGTTCCTTAACGATGGCAACGGCATTTTCAAGCGGGCTGATTACCTGGAGCGGTTCCGGGACGAAAATGGCGCGCGGCTGCCCAGGCTGCCTATGGACTGGGGGCTGGCCGCCCGGTTCGAGGACATCGACCGGGACGGGGATCCCGACCTGTACGTTTGCAACGACCTGTTCACGCCGGATCGAATCTGGATGAATGACGGCGACGGCCGGTTTCTGGCCATCCCGAAAAAAGCGATCCGAAACACCTCGACCTTTTCCATGGGAGTGGACTTCGCTGATTTCGACCGGGACGGCGACACCGATTTTTTCGTGGTCGATATGCTGAGCCGCGAGCATGAAATGCAGCATCTGCAGGTTTCCGAGATGGTTTCTAACAACGAGCCGCACACCTTGCTGGAAAGCCGTCCTCAGGTTTCGCGAAACACACTGCAGGTCAACCGGGGCGACAGCACTTTTGCGGAACTCGGCTACTACGCCAACGTCGAGGCCTCCGGCTGGTCGTGGGGGCCGATCTTTCTCGACGTGGACCTGGACGGGTACGAGGACATTCTAGTGACCAATGGCCAGTTGCGGGATTTCCAGAATGCCGACATGGCGGCGGAGATTGAGGCGTTGAAGCAGCAGCGTAAATTGTCGCAGGGCGACATCCTTCGGCTGATCTCACGGTTCCCGGCTCTGCGAACCCCCAACGCCGCCTTTCGGAACAACCGCGACGGCACATTCAGTGATTGGTCGGCCAAGTGGCGGTTCGACCAGCCGGGTATCTCACAGGGCATGGCCCTGGCCGACCTCGACAATGACGGCGACATGGACGTCGTCATGAATAATCTTTTCGAGCCGGCCGGGCTTTACGAAAACCAAGCGGCTGGCCCGCGCGTGCGCGTGGCGTTGCGCGGCGAAGGCGCGAACAGCCACGGGATCGGCGCGAAGGTCGCCATCCGGCATGGCGGTGACGTGCAGCAGCAGGAAATAATTTCGGCTGGTCGTTACCTGTCGTCGGATCAGCCAATTCGCAGCTTTGGGGTGGAGAGGGATCATTTTGAAATCAGCGTCACTTGGCCAAGCGGGGTGGTGACCGAGGTAAAAGCCGCCAAGGCGAACCGGGCCTACGTGATCTCGGAGACCGGAAGCGCCCGCTTGCCCAAACCGGAAGTGCTCCCGGTCAAACCGCTGTTCCGCGATGTGTCGGCGTCCATCGGGCATGTTCACCATGACAAGTCATTTGAGGATTTCCGGCGGCAATTGCTTATGCCGTTTAAGTTCAGTCAACCCGGCCCGGCCATCTGCTGGCACGACATAGATATGGACGGCTGGGACGACCTGATCATCGGTGGCGGGGCAGGCCAACTCCTCGCCATGTTCCGGAACGGACGGGACGGGTCATTCAAGCCGATCACCTCTCCCGTCCTGAAACGGACAAACTGGGACCAGGCCATGGTGCTGCCGTTCACCCCGAGCAAAACCGGCCCGGCGCTTCTAGTGGGTGTGTCCAATTACGAGTCTGGCTCGGCGGAGTTGCCTTCCGGCGTGGTCTATGATTTTGCAAAACGCACGGCTGCCGGGTTTGTGACCGGGCAGGCAGGGAGCACCGGGCCGATGTGCCAGGCGGATCTCGATGGCGACGGCGATCTGGACCTGTTCGTGGGCGCGCGAATCGTTCCCGGCCGCTATCCGGCTGCGGCAGACTCGGTTCTTCTTGAAAATCGGGGCGGCAAACTGCACGTCGCCCATCGCTGGCCAGCGCTTGGCATGGTGCAGGGCGCGGTGTTCAGTGACCTCACCGGGGATGGGCGGCCGGAGTTGATTCTCGCGTTGCATTGGGACTCGCTCCGGGTGTTCGGTTGGGAGCAAGGCAGTTGGGATTCCCGTGAGCTGACTGCCTCAATAGGCCTGTTGCCCCATGCCGGTTGGTGGAACGGCGTCGCCACCGGGGACTTCAACAACGACGGGCGGATCGATATCGTCGCGACAAACTGGGGCCTAAACTGGAGACGCAAACCAAGCGAAGCCAGCCCGATTCGAATCTATCACGGCGACATGGATGGCGACGGGGTCTTCGATGCCATAGAGGCGGTACGCCGCAACGGTCGCTGGCAGCCGGAACGGCGCTATGGGATTTTGCGGGCGGCGATGCCGCTCGTCGGGGAGCGGATGATCGGCTTCGGGCAGGTTGGGCGGAGTTCCGTCGAGCAGGTGTTTGGTGAACTGCTGCATGATGCCGCCATGCTGGAAGTTGTTGAGTTCCGCTCGATGCTTTTCCTGAACCTTAAAGACGGGATGAAGCCTGTCCCGTTGCCGACCGAGGCGCAATGGGCTCCCGGCTTTGGGGTGGTGGCGGCCGATTTCGACGGCGACCGCCAACTGGATTTGTTCCTCGCGCAAAACTTTTTTGCCACCAACCCGGAATACTCGCGGTGCGACGCTGGTCGCGGACTGCTGTTGCTCGGCGATGGACGGGGCGGTTTTCGTCCGCTGCCATCCAGCGAGAGCGGGATCACGGCGTACGGGGAGCAGAGGGCCTGCGCCGTGGCGGATTACAACCAGGACGGCCGAGTCGATTTGGCGATTGCCCAGAACAACGCACCGACCCGGCTCGTCCTTAACGACGGCGGTAAACCCGGCTTGAGGGTTCGGTTGAAGGGCCTCGGCCGAAACCCAGCCGCTATCGGGGCCAAGCTGACCGTCCGGTTTCCCGGCGGCCCCGAGGTCACACGGGAGATCCAATCCGGCTCCGGTTATTGGGGGGTGAACAGCCCGGTGATCGTCCTCCCTGGCTTGGCTGCACAAGCCGAAATCACCGTCGCTTGGCCAAGCGGCGGGAAGACGAGCCACAACATCGCCGCCGGCACAAGACAGGCCGTACTGTCTCAGGAGCAATGAGCCAGTCGCACCGCAGATCAAGACAATGCCTGCGCCAATTATTGCGAGTCGCGTTGATTGGCTTGGCCGCGCTGGAGTCCGGCTTGGCCGCGCTGGAGTGGGAACAGCAGGGGCTACACCGCTTGGCCAAGCTCAATGTCGTGCCAAGCGAGCGTAACGGCTTCAAACTGTTGCCGCCCCGCGAAACCGGAGTGGCTTTCGGGAACAGATTGTCGCGGCAACTGGTCGCAAAGAACCGTAACCTGGCCAACGGCTCCGGCGTGGCGATTGGCGACGTGGACGGCGACGGCCTGCCGGATCTTTATTTTTGCGGGCTTCAGGTTGACAACCGGCTGTACCGCAACCTGGGCGGCTGGAGTTTCGAGGATGTCACCCCTGGGTCGGGCACCGCCTGCCCGAGGCAATACTCCACTGGCGCGCTTCTTATGGATATCGACGGCGATGGAGACAACGACCTGTTGGTCACCGGTTTGGCCAAGGGAGCACGCCTGTTCATCAACGACGGTTTCGGCAGGTTCGCTGAGAACGCCGGCTCCGGGCTGTTTCCCAAGCTGGGTGCCACCTCGATGGCGATGGCTGACATCGACTCGGACGGCGACCTCGACCTGTACGTCGCCAACTATCGGACGACCAACTTCAAGGATCGCCCTCCCGGCGTAAACCCGGATGTCCGACAGGAGAACGGTTCTTTGATTGTCACGCCGGCCAACCGCTTCGCCGCAATTAAGTCCAGTCGCAATGACGGGGTGCACTTGGTCGAGTTCGGGGAGCAGGATTTCCTGTATGAAAACCTTGGAGGAGGGCGCTTTCGACCGGTCAGTTGGACCGGAGGCCGTTTCCTGAATGCCGACGGTATTGCCCTCAAGAAGCCGCCTCTCGACTGGGGACTGAGCGTTGTGATGCGGGATGTCAACGACGACTTGCTGCCGGACATCTACGTCTGCAACGATTTTTTTTACTCTGTCGACAAGTTTTGGATCAACCAGGGCGGAGGCGTGTTCCGTCAGGCAGGCCATGAGGTCGTTCGCAATTTCAGCATGTCATCCATGTCCGTCGATTTCGCCGACATCAACGGGGACGGACACGACGATTTTTTTGTGGCCGACATGCTCTCCATGCGGGGTGAATTCCGCAAGACGCAGCGGGCCAACGCCATGAGCGGGGAATTGAATCTGCCAATCACCGACGCCCGGTTTCAGCCGGAGCTCGCGAGGAACACCCTGCAGCTCAACCGCGGCGATAACACCTACGCGGAGATCGCCCAGCTCGCCGGGGTGCACGCGAGCGAGTGGACGTGGGCCAGCCGGTTTTTGGATGTCGATCTCGACGGACACCAGGACTTGATCGTGACGACCGGCAACGAGTCGGACGTCCTCGATGCGGACATGATGGGCATCGTTGCCAATTCGCCCGAGACCCGCGAGTCGCACGTTCAAAACATGATGCGCTACCCGAGGCTTGAGACGCTCAACCTCATTTTCCGCAATGGCGGCGACTTGAGATTCTCGGAGACCGGCTCCGAATGGGGCTTCGGGCAGGTTGGTATTTCCAACGGCATGGCGGCGGGGGATCTCGACAACGATGGCGACCTGGATTTGGTGATCAACAACTTGAACGCGCCCGCGTTCATGCTGGAGAATATCGGGAGCTCCAGTCGGATCGTCTTACGCTTGAAGGGCAAAGCCCCTAATACTAAGAGCGTCGGGGCAACGGTCGAGTTGACGGGGGGAGCAATTCGCCAACGGCAAACGGTCATCGCCGGTGGGCGGTACCTCTCCGGCGATCAGCCTCTTTGCGTGTTTGGCGTTCCTGAAACCGACTCTACTTTTTCAGCGGAAATCACTTGGCCTGACGGGTCGCTTACAGAAATAAACAACCTTGCGGACAACACCGTTTACGAAATCAACCAAGCGACAGCGGAAAAAAGACAGCCCGCTGCCACGGCTCAATCCCACCCGCTTTTCGATGACGCATCGGAGCGCCTGAGCGCGGAACACAGTGAGAATCCGAGCCTGAATCCCGCAGGTTCCCCGGCCGCAACCGGCTTGGCAGAACTCGGGCCGGGCGTTTGCGTCGCGGATGTAAACGGAGACGGACGCGACGAACTGTTCGTCGGAAACGGAAAAGGGGGAACCGTCATCAGCCTGCAGCTTGGCCAAGCGGGAGGTTCGGCTCTACAGCAGTGGGGCGACAGCGCAAAACTGATTCGCGACACCGCCACCATTCTTGCACACGAGACGGACTCGGGCTTGGCCCTGCTGACGGCCTTGTCGAGTTATGAGGACGGCTTGGCGGTTGGCCCGGCGCTCAACACCGTTACGCCGGAGGGAGCAAGGCAATTGTTGCCTGCCGGCCAGGATGCGCTTGGCCCTGTTTCCATGGCTGATGTGGACGGAGACGGCCGACTCGATTTGTTTGCCGGTGGAAGGGCGCGGCGAAACGATCCGTTCCTGTCGGTCGACTCGGTGTTGTACAAAGGCAGCGGCGATGGTTTTATTCCGGCAGCGGAAGGCGGGGTGCTTGCCGGGATCGGGCCGGTGTCCGGCTCGGTGTTTTCCGACATCGACAACGACGGCGACCCGGATTTGATTCTCGCGCGCCAATGGAATTGCCCGATGCTCCTGCTAAACAAGAAGGGCCGTTTGGTTGATGCCACGGTGGAATGGGGCCTTTCCGGTTTTCACGGGC
>CAYWMH010000108.1:0-1025 GCA_964459315.1 uncultured Verrucomicrobiota bacterium | reverse complement strand
CACGGGCTATGGAACGGCATAACCACCGGCGACTTTAACAACGATGGCCGGATGGATCTGCTGATGACCAACGTGGGCGGAAACACAAAATACACCGAGCATCTGTCCCACGAGGTTTGGCTGCACATTTCGGATTTCAACCAGGACGGTGTCGTGGATGGTGTCGAGTCGGTTTGGGATGCACACTTGGGCAAGCGCGTCCCGGTGCTCGACCGGCAAAGCCTGGCTGCGTTGCTGCCGTGGGTCACCGGCCTGTTTCCATCCCACAAGATGTACGCCAAGGCGGGCATCGAAATGATTCTTGAGCCAGTCGGCGCGCCGCCCGTGATTCGCAAACTAAACACCCTCGACACGGCGGTGTTCCTGAACGATGGCGGCTCATTTAAAAAAAACGAACTACCGGTCGAGGTCCAGTTCGCACCGGCGTTCGGTTGCAGCGTGGCGGACTTTGACGGGGATGGAAACGAAGACGTCTATCTTGCGCAAAATTTCTTTAACGTCGATCTCGAGACTTCCCGGCATGATGCAGGACTTGGCCTCGTGCTGCTGGGGGATGGTCGAGGTCGCTTCCGGGCATTGCCGCGAACGGAGTCCGGCGTGGCAAACCTTGGACAAGCGCGCGGATGCGCCGTGTCGGATTTCAACGGTGATGGCCGCGTCGACCTGCTCACTGCACAAAACAACGACCGAGTGAAGCTGCACCTTAACGCGACCGGCAAAACTGGCGTTACGGTGAAACTGATCGGAAACAAGGGCAATCGTCAGGCCATCGGCGCATCGATTCGTCCGGAACGGGCCGGGACGCTTGGCCCACGACACGAACTGCGTCTTGGCGCAGGCTATTGGTCGCAGGACAGCTTGGCGCAGGTTTTTGCCGGCGCAGGCAGTGACACCAAGCTTCACATCACCTGGCCTGACGGGAGGGCTGCCGTCGTGGCGGTTCCCGACGACGCGAAAAGCATCAAAATCTCAATACCGGATGAGGTTCAGATCGTGCATTAAAACCCATGCGGCTATGGCCGCGT
>CAYWMH010000107.1:0-7806 GCA_964459315.1 uncultured Verrucomicrobiota bacterium | reverse complement strand
GCTCTCACCCTGCGGGCCGACAGCCAGCGACTGTTTCAGGCACTCAACAACCTCGTCGAGAACGGTATCAAGTACGGCGGCGAGTGCGTCCGGATCTCGGCCAGCCAAGCAGACGGCGAACTCGACCTGTGTGTGGCCGACGACGGCCCCGGCATCCCGGCCGAGGCGTGCGACCGGATCTTCGAGCGATTTTTCCGGGTCGACAAGGCGCGCTCCCGCGAGATGGGCGGCACCGGGCTTGGCCTCTCCATCGTCAAGCACATCACCCAACTCCACGGCGGCACCGCCCGGGTCGAAAGCGAACTTGGCGAAGGAGCAAGCTTCCACCTCACCTTCCCCACCATGGCTGTCGAAGTTATCTAAGCTTACATCAACAGGCCGGCGACGGTGGCGGTCAGGTAGCAGGCCAGCAGGCCGCCGACCATCGCGCGCAGACCGAGCTTGGACAGGTCCACCCTCCGCTCCGGCTCCAGCGTGCTGATGCCACCGATCTTGATCGCGACGCTGGCGAAATTCGCAAAGCCGCACAGCGCATAGGTCGCGATTGCGATCGTTCGCTTGCTGAGCGCCCCCTCACCCTCCATCATGGTCGAAAGGTTCAGGTAGCCGACAAACTCGTTGAACACCACCCGCTCACCGAGCACCGTCCCCACCCGGACACACTCCTCCGGAGGCACGCTCATCAGCCACGCAAACGGCACGTTCAGCCAGCCAACCGCTTCCTGAATCGTGAAACTCCAGCCCATTGGAGAAATTACCCAAGCGAGGATGGCGTTGGCCAGGTGCACCACGGCAATGAAGGCAATCAGCATCGCAATGACATTGATCGAGAGGCGCATCCCATCCGCCGCTCCCTGACACAGCGCATCCAGGCTGTTGGCCGAGGAACTCTTGGGGAGGGCGCACCGTTCATCGGCCGTCTCGCTGCGGGCGGTCTCGGGAAACATCAGCTTGGCGATCACCAGCGTGCCGGGCGCGCTGAGGATCGAGGCGGTCAGCAGATGGCCGGCGTTGATTCCCATCAACGCATAGGCCGCCGCCACGCCGCCGGCGATTGTCGCCATGCCACTGGTCATCAGCGCCATCAACTCACTGCGCGTCATCCCGCCGAGGTAAGGCTTCACCACAAGCGGCGCCTCGGTCTGGCCCATGAACACGTTGGCCGCCGTGGCGAGAGTCTCGCTGCCGCTGGTGCGCATCGTTCGGCGCATCACCCAGGCGATGCCGGCCACCACCCATTGCAGCACCCGCCAATGGTACAACAGCGACGACAGGGCCGAGACGAAAATGATCGTCGCCGGGATCGAGATGACAAAGACGACACCCTTGCCCGCACCGAACACGCCCTCCATGCCCTCCTTGTCGGCCAGCGCGCCAAAGACCAGCTTGGCCCCCTCGTTAGCAAACGCGTTCAGCTTGGTGATCGCCACGTTGGCTGCATCGAAGATCCCTTGGCCAAGCGGCGTCTGGAACACGGCCAGGCCGATGAGCAACTGCAGCCCCATCCCCCACGCCACCACGCGCCACGACACCTGCCGGCGGTTCGACGACATCGCCCAAGCCAAGCCCAAAAACGAGACCACCCCCAGCAAGCTGATCAACCGCAGTGTCATGCGAAGGCGGGACGCTAGTGGCCCGCTTGGCCAAGCGCAAGCCGCGAGCCAGACGGCCTCATCTTTTCAATTGTAATCCACGCCACCTGAATTAAATTTGCCGCGTTCAAAGATGATACGCGCCGCCCAGATTGGGACGAAACCGGATGGGCCATTCAACCGGGATTTCCCGGCATGGCTTTGGCTGTTTCTGTGCGGGGCGCTCATCGTCGTTCCCTGTCGCACGCCTGCCGATTCCCCCGTCAGTTTCAACCAGAACGTCAGTCCCATCCTCTCCAAACATTGCCTCGAATGCCACGGGCCGGATGCCAACCAGCGTAAGGCGGGACTGCGGCTCGACCGGTTTGAGGCCGCGACGTCGCCGCGCTTGGCCAAGCCGGCGGCCATTCTCCCCGGCGACCCGGCGGCCAGTCTGCTGATCCAACGCATCACCTCCGACGACCCGGATAAGCGCATGCCTCCCGCCGAGAATAGCGCCCCGTTAAGCGAGGCCGACACCGCCACGCTCAAGGCTTGGATCGCCCAGGGCGCTTCCTACGAGCGGCACTGGGCGTTTCAGCCGGTGGCCAGCCCGCAACCGCCCGAGGTCCGGGATCGCGCTTGGCCAAGCCGCCCGATGGACCGGTTCATCCTGGCCAAGCTGGAGGCAGTCGGTCTGGAACCGGCCAAGCGGGCGGATCGCCACACCCTGATCCGGCGGGCGTACCTCGACCTCATCGGCCTGCCACCCACCCCGGAGGAGGTCACGGCGTTCGTTCGGGACACCTCGCCGCACGCTTGGCCAAGGGTGGTGGAACGGCTGCTCGCCCTCCCGGCCTACGGCGAGCGGTGGGGACGGCATTGGCTCGATGTCGTGCGCTACGCCGACTCGAATGGCAGCGATGAAAACCATGCCTATCCCCACGCGCACCATTACCGCAACTACGTGATCGACGCGCTCAACCGGGACCTGCCGTACGATGCGTTCCTCCACGAACAACTCGCGGGCGACCTGCTCGACGCCAATGAAAACCGGCAGCCGGCCGCGACGGCGATGACCGCAACCGGCTTCCTATCCATCGGGACAAAGATTCTTGCCGAGCAGGATCCGGTAAAGAAGCGAGCCGACATCATCGACGAGCAGATCGACACGTTCGGCCGGGCGATCCTTGGCCTGACACTGGCCTGCGCCCGGTGTCACGACCACAAGTTCGACCCCATCCCCAGCCGCGACTACTACTCGCTGGCCGGCATCCTTCACAGCACCGACCTGAACGATCGACCGCTGGAGACCTCCACGTATCTGGCTAGAAAGAAAATGTTCGAACAGGAGACCGGTCGGCTGAAGGCTCGGCTCAAGGCAGCGGAAGACAAACTGGCCGGAACGCTCGACATCGAAAACCGTATCCAGTGGCAGGCGGAAAAATTCGATCGCGGCAACGTGATCGTGGACCATGAAAACTACGGCAAGAACATCGGGATCATCTCCGACCCCGGCGGACAAAAGAACTTCGCCGAGTACGACCTCGCGGTGAAAACAGCGGGGCTGTTTCAACTGGAACTGCGTTACGCCGCGCGGCAATCGCGCCCGGGGCGCATCCTCATGAACGGCCAGCCGGTCATCGACAATGCCATCGCGAAGACCACCGGCGGCTGGCTTCCCGAGCACCAGCAGTGGCACGCGGAGGGACTGTTCCGCGTCGCCGCCGGGTCGTTCACGCTGCGGGTCGAGTCCGAGCCGATGATGTCCCACATCGACCAGCTTCGCCTCACCCCGCTCAAGGGGGAGTCCGGCAGGCTGGACTCGATCAACGCTGAGATTGACGGCTTGAACCGCCAACTCGCCGAGAAACAAAAGGCGGCACCAAAGCCCCGGATGGTCATGGCGGTGAAGGAGGGCAAGGTGAAGGATATTCGACTGCACATGCGAGGCAGTCATCGTGAACTGGGGGACACGGTTCCGAGGGGTGCGCCCGTCGGGTTTGGCTTCCGGGGCATCCCCGAGGTGCCGTCGGGGCAAAGCGGCCGTCTGCAGTTGGCCGACTGGCTGACCCACCCCGAGCATCCCCTCACGGCGCGGGTGATTGTGAACCGGGTTTGGCGGTGGCATTTCGGGCGCGGCATCGTCGCCTCGCCGAACAATTTCGGAACCAAGGGGCAACGCCCCTCACATCCTGGCCTGCTGGATCACCTCTCCCGCCACCTCATGCGCTCCGGCTGGTCGCTCAAGTCGCTCCACCGGGAAATCCTCCACTCCAGCACCTACCGAATGGCGTCGAACGTGGAGAACACCGCCGCGACGGAACGGGATCCGGGGAACCGACTGCTGTGGAAGCGGGAGATGCGCCGGATGGAGGCGGAGGTGTTCCGGGACAGTTTGCTTCAGCTCTCGGGCCGGCTGCGCTGGGCCACGGGAGGCGGGCCGATGGAAGTCAAGTCTCAGGACCCCTCCCCGGCCGACCTGGCCAACAACCAGAAATTCTACGAGCAAAGCGACCGGCGCAGCGTCTATCTGCCGGTGGTCCGGTCGAACGTCTACGACCTGTTCACGCTGCTCGATTTCCCGAATGCCGCCGAGTCGGTCGGCAACCGGGTCACCACCACCGTGCCGACGCAGGCGTTGATGATGATGAACGGCCAGTTTCTCATGGGCGAATCCCGGCGGATCGCGAAAAACTGGCCCGCCGTCTCCGGGGAGACATTGGCCCTGTCTCTCAACCGGCTTTACCAGGCCGTGCTGACCCGTTCCCCCGCCCCGGATGAACTGCAGTGGGCGGCCCGTTTCCTGAAGGCGTATTCCGCCGGGGACACCGCCCCGGACCGGGCCGAGTCGTGGGGCGCGCTCTGCCACACGCTGGTCATGTCCAACGATTTTATCCATGTTTGGTAACCAACCAGTGATGACGAAATGAACCAGGCCGAAAACATCGCAGCGACCTTCCCCTCCTGTTCCCGGCGGGCGATGCTTGAGCGGATTTGCCTTGGCTTCGGCGGGGTGGCGCTGCACGGGTTGCTGCCGCGCAGCGCAAATGCCGCGGACTCCCCGCTGGCCCCAAGGGCGGCCCAGATTCGGCCGCGGGCAAAGAGGGTGATTTTCCTGTTCATGCACGGCGGCCCATCCCACGTCGACCTGTTCGACTACAAGCCCCGGCTTTACAAGGAACACGACAAGCCGCTGCCGTTCAAGGAGCGCGAGGTGCAGTTTGCCAACCGGGCCAACATCATGAAACCGCCGTGGGGCTTCCGGCGCGTGGGCGCCTCCGGCCATTGGATGTCCGAGTTGAGGGAGCATCTCCCGGAGGTGGCGGACGACCTATGCGTGATTCAATCCGTCTGCGAAACCAATGTCGCCCACGGCGGAGCCTGCATGAAGATGCATTGCGGGGACGAGGCGTTCCTGCGGCCCAGCATGGGGGCGTGGGTCAGTTACGGCCTGGGGACGGAAAACAACAACCTGCCCGGCTTCATCACCATCTGCCCCACCACCCTCCACGGCGGCGTGAACAATTTCGGGGCGGCGTTCCTCCCGTCCATCCACCAGGGCGTCCCGCTGGGCGCCCCCGGCTATCCCAACACCCTCGCCAAGGACGCCCGGTTCAACTACATGACCAACGAGTCGCTGAGCCCGCGCCAGCAGAAACTCCAGCTCGAACTGTTGCGCAAACTACACGAGCGGAACCCGGCCAACCCGGCCATCAACGAGGCGCTGGAGGCTCGCATCCAGTCGTTCGAACTGGCTTTCCGCATGCAGACCGAAGCGCCGGAGGTAACCGACCTTTCCGGCGAAACCGAACTCACCCGGAAACTGTACGGCATGGATGACCCGAAAACCGAAAACTTCGGGCAAATGTGCCTGCTCGCGCGGCGGTTCGCCGAGCGGGGCGTGCGCTTCATTCAGGTCAGCCACGCCCACAGTCTCCCGTTCAACAACGAGCAATGGGACCAACATTCCCACCTTGAGAAAGGGCACTCGATCAACGTCCGCCAAATCGACAAGCCAATCACCGGGTTGATCCGCGACCTGAAGCGGCTTGGCCTGCTGGAGGACACGCTCGTTCTGTGGGGTGGAGAATTTGGCCGGACGCCCACCGCACAGGCAGGCAGCGGGGAGCGGGGGCGCGACCATCATCCCGACGGCTTCACCGTCTGGATGGCAGGCGGCGGCGTCAAGGGCGGGTTCCGGTACGGTGCCACCGACGAATACGGATACCACGCCGTTGAGGACCGGATGACCGTCCACGACCTGCACGCCACCCTGCTGCACCTCCTCGGGCTGGACCACACCCGATTGACCTTCGAGCACGCCGGCCGGGATTACCGCCTGACCGACGTCTACGGCAACCCGGCCACCCGCATCCTCGCCTGAACATCCGCGCTTGGCCAAGGGGGGGCGGGTGCTTCAGAGCGGCATCTTCCAGTCGGCCACGCCGGCGGTCAGGGTGTTGGCGTCCCATTCCGCCCTGCTTTTGCCCAGATCCCACGGGGCCGGGCCGACGAACTGGCTTCGTTTCCCCTCGATTTTCAGGAAACCACGCCCCGGATCGATGGTGGCCAGCGCAAAGATCGAGTCGCGGTACGGCACGGTGTACTTGATGTACGGAAACTTGGCGTCAATCTCCTCGGAATACCGAACACGCAGAAAATTGCCGCCCACCCAGTAATACGATGCGCTGTTGATCTGTGGATAAACGATGTTATTAATCTGTCGAACATAGTCCCGATGGTGATGTCCGGTAAAACAGGCGACCACCTTGCGGAACCCGGCATCCCGGTTGGCCTGCTCAAGGACACCCCGAACCGCCGCTCCGTTCTGCAGCCCGCCATCCTTGGGGCGCTCAGGACTTTGATGAACGAAGATCACCGTACTCTTTTTGGTCGCTGCCAAGTCCTTTTGAAGCCATCGCAACTGGTCATCGGCAATAAACCGCGGATAGCCGGATCGATGGTCCGCCGGCCGGTCGTTTCCATCGAGCACGACGAAATGCACCCCGCCCCGGTCAAAGGAATAAAACCGGGCCGGCATATTCCAGTACTCCATCGTCCGTTCCCGGGTCGTGGGTCCCTGCCCGTTGTCATCGGTGTCATGGTTCCCCAGGACGTGATACCGCGGCCCGTTGAAGGCGTTCCAGATCTTCATGAAGCCCAGATTGCCCTCCTTCGGCACACAAAAGTCCCCGAGTTGAACGATGAAATCCACCTTCTCGGCCTCCATCCGGTCGATGAACACCCGCAGGCGATCGTCCGCATCGTGCATGACGTCCTTGTGAACATCCGTAATGATCCCAAACCGCAGCGGCCGCGATGAACCGGTTTTGCTGCCGCCTTCACCGCCCAACACCGGCCAAGCGGTGGCAAATGACGCACCCCCAAGAATGGAGCGCTTGAGAAATTCGCGGCGATAAATCAAGTCAAGAGGTGAATTGGTCTTCATTTCGAAAAAGTTCGCATCCCATCCTGTAACGGTCAACGTTTCTCTGCTAACTCCTGAAACCTCTTGCCCGTATGACGTGTCAGTTGCATGCTTTTTGGCAACGATTCTGACCTCCAACATGGCTGCATCCAATCCCACCACCGAAGCCATCCCCGAGGCGGATGCCACGCGCGCTAGGCAGGCGGAGCGGGCCGACGAACGGCGCGGGATGGTGGCCGGCCAGATTGAGGCGCGGGGTGTCCGAAACCGCCGCGTGCTGGAGACGTTGCGTCGGGTGGAACGGCACCGGTTCGCCCCGGCGGCGGAGCAAGCGCTGGCCTACCACGACGGCCCGCTGCCCATTGGGCAGGGGCAGACCCTCTCCCAGCCGTACATCGTGGGCTGCATGACCGAGGCGATCGACCCACAGCCGGGCGACCGCGTGCTCGAGATCGGCACCGGCTCCGGCTACCAGACCGCGATCCTCGCGGAACTGGTCGCGGAGGTGTACACGATGGAAACTGTCACGCGCTTGGCCAAGCGGGCGGAGACGCTCCTGGACCGACTGGGCTACGGCAACATCCGGTTCCGGCTGGGCAACGGCCACCGCGGCTGGCCTGAAGCCGCGCCGTTCGACAAGATCGTCGTCACAGCGGCACCGGCCAAGCTACCCAAGGCCCTGTTGGATCAACTCAAGCCCGGCGGACGAATGATCTTGCCGGTCGGGCGATGGCGTCAGGAACTGATGCTGATCCACCACACTCCCGATGGCTGCCGACAGGAACGCCTCATGCCGGTCCGCTT
>CAYWMH010000106.1:3491-7903 GCA_964459315.1 uncultured Verrucomicrobiota bacterium | reverse complement strand
CAAGGCGATTCAGTTTTGTGACGGTCTTGTGACGTTGGCCACTTGGCCAAGCGCCCGGCGGTCGGCGCGGCTGCGTATAAACAACCACCCGAATTGCGCGGCTTGGCCAAGCGCGTACACCATGAAGCCGAAGACGGCCCCAGGCAGCCAGTCGCCGTGCGCCCCGATGGTCAACCCAGCGATGGTCACGACCAGGAATACCGCCACCGACTCGGTGACCGCGCGCGTCTTGTGCGCGTGCACGAGCACGCCCTGGCAAAGGTTGTTCGCAAACCCGATCGCGGGGAAGGCCAGCGCCGCCCAGACCGCCTGGGAGGCGAGCTTGGCCAACGGCGCTTCGAGCCCGCTGACGGTGCCGAACCAGCCGTTGGCCAACGGCGAGGCGACGATCGCCAATTGCAGGCAAAACAGGCTAAGCGCGGCCCGCCACGCGAAGCCCCGTAGGGCGGTGTAGCCTCCCGGCCGCTCCACCAGCGCCACCACGACCTCGAGAAAAGCCAGACTGACGCAGCGAAACAAAAACGTGAAGCCGTTCAGCGCCGGGAGGATGGCCAGCGACTCGAGCGGGGAGGGCATCCGGCTGATTCCGGCGGTCAGGATCGGCTGCGCGGCTAGGCCAAGCAGCGGGCTCAGTGCGAGCGGCACGTAGAATGACAGGAACCGCTTGCGATCGAGCGGCGGCTCGGTGGATCGTTCCCCGGGCAGGACATCGCGAACGATCGGCCGCACCATCCACGCCGCGTAAACCGCCTCGGCTAGGACCCCGGCGGAGACCGCCGACGTGGCGGCGATGATGCCGAGCAACCGGGAGTCGAACGATTTAGCCAACGCGTAGCAGGTGAACAGGACGACGATATCGGCGATGAGCCGGACGAGTGTCCCCCAGCCAACGGCCTTGGAGTGGCCGAACCGGATCAGCACTCCCTGGTTGAAGCGCCGGTGCGCGATGGCCCACGTCCACGGCGTCATGATGATCATGCCCAGCCGGCTGGCCTCGAGGATGTCGCCCTCGACCCCGAGCAGCCCGCCAACGAGCCAGTCAAACAGCGGCGTGACGGCGACGAACAGGTGCAGCGCGGATAGACCGCCGCCGGCGAGCATCATGAAACGCCACAGTTTTTTGTATGATGCGAGGTCGCGGCTCAGCTTGGTGCTGGCGGTGAGCAGCATGATGATCGGCGCCTCGATCAGCAGTGCGAGCGGGAACACCACGCCGCCGTAGGCGCCGAGGTTCACTTCAGGGTTGGCCAGGCGCGCCACCACCGCGCTGAGCAGCGGTAGCTCGATTCCCATCATCAGCCAGCTCAGCGCGAGCGGGACCCACGTTTTCCACACGTCCTGTGTGGTGACGGGTTGACTTTTTGGTTGGTGCATCAGATTATGCCCACCCCCCGATTCTGGTGGTGGACTCCCCGGCGAACCCATCCATACGGCAACACCCGATTCAACACGACGCAAATCATGGCTGACGCCCAAGGCAAGACGAACCCGGCCACCCGGCCAAGCGCGAACGAACCTGCCCGTGGCGCGGTGCGGTTGGGGTTGTTCGACATCGACGGCACGCTGGTCAGCACCGGCGGCGCTGGGATGAAGGCGTTCGGCGAGGCGTTTGAGGCGGCGTTCGGCGTCGGCGACGTCACCGGGAAAATCAAGTTTGCGGGCCGCACCGACTACTCGCTCTTCCGCGAGATGTGCCGGCACGGTGGCATCGACTGCACGGCGGAAACTCGCGACACATTTTTCAGTCACTACCTCCGCCTCGTGGACGGGCATCTTAAAGCGAACAAGGGCGGCCCGTTCCCCGGGGTGGTGCGGATGCTCGACGAGCTTGCGGCCCTGCCGGACGCGCCGACGCTTGGCCTCCTGACCGGCAACATTCGCGAGGGGGCCAAGCGCAAACTCGGTGCATACGGGCTGTGGGATCGTTTTGCGTTCGGCGGCTTCTCGGACGATGACGAGGATCGCAATCTCATTGCCGCCGCCGCAAAGGTCCGAGGTGGCGAATACCTCGAGTGCCGGCTAGACGGCCCGGAGATCGTCGTGGTCGGCGACACGCCAAGGGACGTCGCCTGCGGCCGGCACATCGGTGCGCGCACACTCGCCGTGGCCACCGGTGGGGCAACGCTGGAGGCACTGCAGGAATGTGAACCGGACTGGGCCGTGCCGGACCTGACCCACCTGTCCGCCGCGGAGGTTTGCGGCCGCTGACCCGGCGTTTGGCCAATCGCTTGGCTGAAAAATGCGGGATTCCATCCTCGGTGCGATTCCGGTATTGTCCCGGTCTTTTCAAGACAAACATGGGCACGGAACAATTTTCACTCAAGGGCAGGACGGCCCTGGTCACCGGCAGTTCGACCGGTCTGGGTAAGCGAATGGCGGTCGCGCTTGGCAAGGCGGGTGCCAAGGTGGCGATGAACTATTTCAACAACGAGGAGCGAGCCGCGCAGGCGCTGTCCGAGTTCGAGGCTACCGGGGCCGAGGGGGCGATGATCCGGGCCAATGTCACGGATGAGGCCGATGTGAACCGGCTGGTTGCTGAGGCCGGCGAGCGGCTTGGCCCGATCGACATCGTGATTTTGAATGCCACCCCGGATCAGCCACAGAAGCCGATCGAGGAGTACGACTGGGCGTTTTATCAGAGCATGCTCGATTTTTTCATCAAGAGTCCGTACCTCGTGACGCGTGCGGTGTTGCCTCACATGAAGCAGCAACGCTGGGGTCGCATCATCAACATCGGCTCGGAGGTGTTTCACCTTGGCGTTACACCGTTTACGGCCTACGTGTCGGCTAAGGGAGGGCAGAACGGTTTCAACCGTAGCCTCGCGCACGAGTTGGCGCCATGGCAAATCACGGTCAACATGATCTCGCCCGGTTGGATCCCGGTTGAACGCCACGAGAATGATCCACAGGAGTTGAAGGACGGCTACTTTGCGAGTGTCCCGATGCAACGCTGGGGTGTGCCGGAGGACTTGGCGGGAACCATCATATATCTGGCAAGTGAGGCCTCGTCTTTTGTCACCGGGCAGAACATCCACGTCAACGGTGGCACGACCGTGCACTGATTTTTTTTCAAGAACAAAGCAACCTAAATTATCATGATCAAAAAACTAACATACATCGCAGGCGCTATGGTACTGGTTTTGGCGGCAGGCTGCGGCGGCGGCTCCGAAGAAGCCGCGAATACATCCGGCGGAGGAGAAGCTGAAGCAAAGCCCAAGACCAAGCACAAGATTGCCTATGTGACCAATGGCATCGACCCGTTTTGGGATCTGTGTGCTGCCGGCGTGCGTCAGGCCGAGAACGAACTGGGTGGCGTGGAGTGCGAGGTTCATTTTCCGCCCAAGGGCCTGGCTGACCAGAAGAGCATTCTGGAGACGCTTTTGGCCAAGGGGATCAAGGGCATTGCCGTGAGCCCGATTGATGCGGACGGGCAAACCAAGTTTTTGAATGAGTTGGCCGCGCGGACCAAGTTGATCACGCATGATGCCGACGCGCCGAAAAGCGACCGCTTGGTTTACATTGGCACTGACAACTACAAGGCAGGCCGCGCGCTTGGCCAACTGGTGAAGGAAGCCATTCCGGATGGCGGTGAGGTGGCTATTTTTGTTGGCCGCTTGGAACAGTTAAACGCTCGCCAACGCCGGCAGGGTGTGATTGACGAGCTGCTTGGCCGCCCAAGCCAAGCGCTTGGCAAGATCAAGTTTGATGAGGTGGCGAAGGTGTTCAAGGGCGAGAAGTACACGATCGTCGACACACGCACGGACAACTTTGTGATGGACGCCGCCAAGTCCAACGCCGAGGACGCGATCACTAAGTATGAAAACCTGGCCTGCATGGTGGGCCTATTCGCCTACAACCCGCCGCGTTGTCTGCAGGCGATCAAGGAGGCCGGCAAGCTTGGCCAAATCAAGGTCTGCGGATTCGATGAGGACGACGCACTGCTGCAGGCGATCAAAGATGGGCATGCTTATGGCACGATCAGTCAGCAACCTTGGAAGTATGGCTACGAGTCTGTGCGCATATTGAAGGGTATCTTGGACGGTGAAGGTTCCGTGGTTCCCGCAAGCAAGTTTATCGACGTCGGCTACAAGTCGGTGACTGCAAAGAACATCGACGAATTCTGGGCCGAAAAACGGGAGATGGCTGCGTTGGGTGCGAAAAAGGATTAATGCCGGACGCCCAACCACTGCTGAAAATCTCCGCAATCGGAAAGCAGTTTCCCGGGGTCCGGGCACTGCACAATGTCGACCTCACCTTGAATCAGGGTGAGGTTTTGTCCTTGGTGGGCGAGAACGGTGCAGGCAAAAGCACGATGATGAAGATTCTCGCCGGGGTACACACGCCGGATGAGGGCACCATTGAACTGGACGGCCGGGCGGTTCAAATCGGATCGGTTCGAGAAGCGCAGAAGC
>CAYWMH010000106.1:0-3481 GCA_964459315.1 uncultured Verrucomicrobiota bacterium | reverse complement strand
ATGGCATCGCGCTGATCCATCAGGAACTGAACCTGTCGGATAATCTCGATATCGCGGCGAATATTTTTCTGGGTAACGAACCACACAAGTACGGGGTGCTGGACCGCAAACGAATTTACGAGGAATCAGCCGGTTATCTGAAGCGTGTTGGGCTCGATTTCCCAACCGATACGCTTGTGGCTGACTTGACGATCGGGCATCAGCAATTGGTCGAAATCTCCAAGGCGCTCTCGGTGGATGCCCGGATCATCATTATGGACGAGCCGACCTCGAGCCTGTCCCAAAAGGAATCGCAGAACCTGTTCGAGGTGATTCGGGACCTGAAATCACACGGGATCGCCATCATTTACATCACTCACCGACTCGGGGAAGTTACGGAATTGTCCGATCGCGTGGCGGTACTTCGTGATGGTGAAAACGTCGGCGAGTTGGTCGGCGATGAAATCACGCATGATGCCATGGTGAAGCTCATGGTCGGTCGGGACTTGTCCCAATTTTACATTCGCACCGCCACGCCCCCCGGCGAGGTGGTGCTCGAGTTGGACCGGCTACGAACGCCGGTTCATCCCAGGGATGAGATTTCGTTCAACGTTCGCAGTGGTGAGATAGTCGGCATCGCCGGATTAGTTGGTGCCGGCCGGACGGAACTGCTTCAAACCATCTTTGGCGTGACCCCGGCTGTCGGTGGCACAATGAAACTGGAGGACAGGGAGCTAAATCCGAGAACATCGCTGGACGCGATCGACTCCGGGGTGGTTTTGGCTCCGGAAGACCGTAAGCGCCATGGACTCGTGCTGGAGATGAGCGTTCGTGAAAACACGAGCCTCGCAAGACTCCGCAGGGATCAAAAAGTGGGCATGATCGATTTTAGTGGTGAAGCCGAGTTGGCGGAGGAGACTATCAAAAAAATGAACGTCAAGACCCCGCACGCAGAGCAGATCGTCCAATATCTATCAGGCGGCAACCAACAAAAGGTGGTGCTCGGGAAGTGGCTGGCAATGAACCCTCGCCTGTTGCTGCTCGACGAGCCAACGCGTGGCATCGACATCGGATCCAAGCAGGAAATTTACAAGCTCATGGAAGACTTGGCCGCAAGCGGGGTGGCGGTGCTGTTTGTTTCCAGTGAAATGGAGGAAGTGCTGGGGATGGCTGATCGCGCCCTGATAATGCACGAGGGGGCGATCACAGGAGAGTTGTCCCGCGACCAACTCAGCGAAGAAGCGATCATGCAACTGGCAACCGGTAACCAGGCCGCGGCATAAAAGTATCATGAACAAAAACACGCTCGGAATTTTAGGCCTGTTTATTTTGATCTTCGGGATCACTTGGGCGAGCAACGAGAATTTTGCCAACGGCTACAACATGACCAACCTAGTGAAGTGGTCGAGCCTGTACGCCATCATGGGAATCGGCGTCGCGTTCGTCATCATCACCGGTGGAATCGACCTTTCTATAGGCTCTGTGATCGGCCTTGTGGCTGCTTTGATGGCGTTGGCGATAAAGCATGAATGGAACTCAGGCCTGACCGTAGTGTTGCTACTTGGACTTTCTCTGGTCATCGGCCTGATGCATGGACTGTTGATCACTAAGGTAGGGTTGCAGCCGTTTGTCGTTACGCTTTGTGGCTTATTATTTTACCGTGGCATTTCAAGGTGGTTCACAGACAACCAAACCATGCAGTACCCGAATACGGAAGGTTTGGATTCATTTTTCAGCGGCAAGGTTGCTCTCTTTGGTCAGTTCAGTCTCCCTTCTCCGTTTTTCTTCCTCGTAGTCATTGCCATTTTGGCCGCGTTCTTTCTCAACCGCACCATCTGGGGACGCTACCTGCTTGCGCTGGGTAACAATGAGGATGGCGCGCGTTACAGTGGCATCCAGACCGATCGATTGAAAATCACGGCCTACGTGATCTGCTCCTTTCTCGCGGGAGTCTCGGGGTTGTTGTTCGCCTACGAGTTGGACTCGGTTCAGCCGGCGCAGACTGGTGAGTTTTACGAACTCTACGCCATCGCTGCCGCGGTGTTGGGTGGATGCAGCCTTCGCGGAGGGCAGGGGGCCATCTTCGGCGTGATCGTCGCCGCTGCGGTCATCCGCCTGTTACGTAACTCCATCAACCTCGTCGGTATATCAACTCACCTCGAGTTTGCCATCATCGGCCTCGTTATTCTCGGAGGCGTAACCGCAGATGAGATCATCAAACGGATCGTGGCCAAGCGCCGCACTGCTCAGGTGAATGCTGCGAAAGGTTAACCTGCCTTCGGCGGGTTTTCGTGGGCGCGGCGGAACATCTTTTTGTGGATGGACAGTAGCCGCAACAACTCGACAATTGGTGTCTTGTGATCGTCCACGCGCAGGTCGATGAAGCGATCGTTGCCCCCGGCGTAGCCTCCCTTTTTCCGGACGACGAGCAGTGCGGCGGATTGCCGGCCGCGTGAGTCGCCGCCCGCATTTTGGCCTTCCATCAACGCCAACGTCAGCCAATCGCAGAGCCCCGTGCCGGTTTTCTTCTGAGCCTGTTCGTAGCCGTTGACCATGCTGCGGACAACTTCTTCGCCGGTGAGGATGTTGCCCTGCGCGCAGAAGTTCGGCTTCTCAATGTGCCCGGCCCAATGTTTGCAGCTGGAGCCGGTGAACGAGGCACTCCGGCCCTTGGCATCGACGATGCCCAATTGCCGCAGGCGTCGGTTCGAATCGGCCTTGGGCAGGGCGTCCGCGGTCTGCTTGGCAGACTGGCCCTTGGCCAATCGCTTGAGGCCTTCCGGGCCGTAGTCGACGTTGGCGTACGACTGGGTGGCCACGGCGCCGACGCCGGCCTTGGCCCACGGCACCACGCTGCCCACCGCGAAAAACTTGCTCTGCACCGCCACACCGAGGTCGCCGGTTTTTGGGTCGAAGCCCACGATGGAAAAGGTGGCCACCGTCGGCGCGGACGAGTTCGGCTCCGCTTTGCCAAGCGGCTTGGCCAGGGCGGCGGGGGCGAAAGACAGCCCGGCCAATCCTTGGCCGGTGCGCTTGAGGAAAGTGCGTTGATCGATCGCGTTCACGCGCCGAGGCTACCTGCAATCCCGCGCTTGGCCAAGAGGTTGGCTTGTGTTCCTGGCGGCTGGCTTTTATCTTCCCCGCGCTGATGCCCATCAAGACGTTGAAACAAAAACTGGCAGAAGGCCAAGAGGTTCGCGTAATGGCGGTCAGCGCTTTTCCGAGCCCGAAACTCATCGAGGTTGCCGGAAAGTTCGGGGAACTCGACGGGGTGTGGATCGATCAGGAACATTCCGGTTTGCCCAATCAGGATCTCGAGGTGTTGCTGATTGCCTGCCGCGCGGCCGGTCTGGATGCCTTTGCGCGCGTGGCGCCGACCGATTATGCCACGGTGATGCGTCCGATGGAGGGCGGGGCAAGCGGCGTCATGATGGCGCAGGTCCGCAGCGTGGCCGAGGTGGAGCAGGCGGTGCGCTGGATGAAGTACCACCCGGAGGGCGAG
>CAYWMH010000105.1:0-7929 GCA_964459315.1 uncultured Verrucomicrobiota bacterium | reverse complement strand
GTAGCTCACGAAGGAACCGCTCTCATCGAGCAGAGTCGCGGTGACAAAAATCAGCAAATACCTCGGCCTGTCGATGGTTGAGCGCTTGCGGAACGCTGAGCCGATGCCGGGCAGGTTGCCGAGGATCGGAACTGACTCGACAATGGTGCGCTGCTCGCGCTCGAGCACGCCGCCCATCATGACACTCTGCCCGGACCCGACCACCACACGCGTAGCCAGTTCCTGCGTGCGCCACTGAGGCAGGAAAATCTCAAGCTTGCTCTGCTCCCCTTCGGACGCTTCGTCGATTGTCTGGCCCTTGAGCGAGACGTAGGTGACATTCTGGTTCACCACCGGGTGCAGGGCTAGCAGGATACTCTGTCCGTCCCCGCCGATACTGGCCACAACATCGAGTGAAACACCGGCTGTGATTTGGTTTGGCTTTCCCTTGGGCACAAGGCGCTGAGTGTACTGGCGCTCAGTCAGTGTCTCCTCAATCGTGAACTCCTCGTAGAAGTAGTTGACGCGCCCGTCTTGAATAGACCCGGGCCGGTTGTTGAGGAGCGTCAGGCGCGGCGCGCTCAGGAGCTGGCTCTCGCCGCTCTGCTCGAGCGCTGTGAGCGCCGCTGTGAGGTCTGCGTTGCTGAGGATGCTGTTTTCCTTAAACACATTCTTGAAAGTAATCCTCGTTAACAGTCCCTCTTCACTGCCCAGCGCCCCGTTGCCGATCCCGGTCTGGTCCCTGGGCGGATTGCCCGCCGCGCTCGACGCCCAACGGAATCCCAGGTCGATGAATGACGCTTCGGATATCGTGATGAACCGCGCCTCAATCAACACCTGCTGGATCGGCCGGTCAAACTCGTCGATGATCCGCTCTAAAACCTCAAAATGGACCGGCGAGCCGGTGGCGACGATGAGGTTGCGCTCGTAGTCGATCATGAAGTTTGAGCCCTTGAAGAACATCGCGATCGCATCCTCGATCGACGGCCTTTTTGTAATGCTGTCGTTGACGAACATCTCGTACTTAGCCGTCTCGGTGACAGTAGCTGTACCCGTTTTCGCGTTTTTCACCGTCACCAGCGTGGTCTCCTCCGGCCCGAATTGTGCCGGCATCATGAAGCCCTTGCGCAACCGGTAGAAGCGGGTCTGCTCGATCAGTTCCTTAGCCGCCTTGCCGTCGATCACCCAGATCAGGTCCTCCCCAATCTGGCACTGCACCCCCGCGTTACGCGAGATGTAGCCAAGCAATTCGCCCAGTTTCGCTTTCTCGAGGTTGAGCGTGAGCTTCTGCTGCAGCGGGGCCAAACCCTCGTCGGCCACGAAGTTGATGCCCTCCCTGCCGCCGATGCCAAACAGGATTTCCTTCACGGTTTGGTCACTGGCCTGGACGGACACCGTGTTGTCCAGCAGGGTGGACATGCGGCCCTGTTCACTCCGGGCATCAAACAGGAATCCCTGCTTGGTGATTTTTTTGCCGAATGTTTCCGGCACATACGGTGTGGCCTGGATCATCTCGAGTGCGTCGCGGATGTCCTTGCGCGGCGGGAGGCCCCGGCTCTTTTCGTCCTTCCAGATGTCCCTGATTGACGGGTTCATCCCGGTGTTCTTTGAGTCGATGGAGCGGATGCGATCCTCGATGGCCTGTTCCCGGAGGATTGTTTTCTGCGTGGCCACCCATTCGCTAATCCGCAGGAGCGTCTTGTCTTCCGGGTATTGTTGCAGCAACAGTCCCACCTCGGCCTCGGCCTCCTCCCACTTGCCCCGTTCGGTCAGGTTAAAGATCGACTCGAGTTCCCTGTCGTAGGCGGCGCTGTACTCGACACGGTCGTTCAGTTTGAACGTCCCGTCGGTACCCTGCTTCGACGACTGGCAGCCAACCCCCATCGCCAATGCAAGGCCAACTGCCAACCCGATGCCGCGCTTGGCCAAACGCCGGCGGCGATGCGTCCGTCCTGAATGGTTTCCTGTCCTCACGCTGCCGCTGCCTGGGCATCCACCAGCCGATACCAGTTGTCCCGCTGGCGCGCCTCGTAGCCGAGGCCCTCGATCAGGCGCCGCATATCCGCGACACCCATGCGAAATGTCGTGCCCGCCTCAGAGACCACGTTTTCCTCGATCATGATGCTGCCCAAATCGTTCGCCCCGTACTTCAGCGCGACCTGGCCGACCTCAAGTCCCTGCGTCACCCAGGAGCTTTGGATGTTCGGGATGTTATCGAGGTAAATCCGGCTGAGGGCCTGCATCCGCAAATACTGGCTAGCGCCGGCTTCTGGCGCCTTGAGCCGGGTGTTCTCCGCCTGGAATGTCCAGGCGATGAACGCGGTGAAACCTCCTGTATCGTCCTGTTGACGCCGCACGCGCTCAAGATGTTCAATCCGCTGCCCTAACGTCTCGACGTGTCCGAACATCATGGTCGCCGTCGAGGCCATGCCCAGCCTGTGCGCCACGGCCATCACCTCCAGCCAGTCGTCGCTCATCGCCTTGAGCGGCGAGATGCGTTGGCGTACTTCATCGACCAAAATCTCGCCGCCGCCGCCAGGGATCGAGCCCAGGCCAGCATCGCGGAAATCCCGGATCAGCGACTCCAGCGGCTCGCCAAACACGTCACGAAAATGGATGAACTCACTAGGGCTGAAGCCGTGAATGTTGATCTGCGGAAACTTGTCCCGGATATGCGAAAGCAAATCGAGGTACCACTGCTTGTTGAGCTTCGGGTGATGCCCACCCTGCATCAGGATCTGCGTGCCACCCAGCGCGATGGTCTCCTCGATCTTTTGGTCGATCTCGTCGTGGGTGATCACGTACGAGTCGTCCTGTTTTTCCGTGCGCCAAAACGCGCAAAACTTGCAGTAAACGTTGCAAACGTTGGTGTAGTTGATGTTACGGTCAACGATGTATGTGGCGATATCGTTGCCGCGCCCGCCGTACGCATCCTCCTTGGCCAAGCGGCGGCGGCGATCCGCCAGCGCGCCAAGCTGCGGCAGCGGCAATTCGTACAGCCGCGCCGCCTCATCGGCGTTCACACGCCCGCCGTCCCAGGCCTTTTGGCAGAGTGCCTCCTTGGTGGCATCCAAGCCCACGCCGGGAATATAGTCCTCCGCAGACAAAAGGCAACCCGCTTGGCCAAGCGCAGCCTACCCTTTTTTCTGCTGCCGGGCCCAGGCGTCCCGCAGGGTGACAGTGCGGTTGAACACCGGCCGTCCGGGCTGGGAATCGACAGCGTCGGCACAGAAATAACCCAGCCGCTCGAACTGGAACCGCTCGCCCGGCACGGCCTTGGCCAAGCCCGGCTCGAGCCGGACATCGCGGATCACCTCCAGTGAGTGCGGGTTGAGGTGGTCGAGGTAGGTTTTGCCATCCTCCTCCCGGTTTGGATCCTCGACAGCGAACAGCCGATCGTACAGCCGCACCTCCGCCTCGTGCGCGTGCGCCGCGGAGACCCAGTGGATCGTGCCCTTGACCTTGCGGCCGTCCGGAGCGTTGCCACCGCGCGTCTCGGGGTCGAAGGTGCAGTGCAGTTCGGTCACCTCCCCGGCAGTGTTCCGGATGACCTCGTTGCAGGTGATGAAATAGGCGAAACGCAGCCGTACTTCCCGGCCCGGGCCAAGTCGGTGGAATTTCGACGGCGGATCCTCCATGAAATCGTCCCGCTCGACGTAAATCTCGCGTGTAAACGGAACCGTGCGCGACCCGGCTTCGGGGTTCTTCGGGTGATTGGGCGCCTCCAGTTCCTCGACGGCCCCCGCGTCGAAATTCGTGATCACCACCTTCAGCGGCCTCAGCACCGCCAAGCGGCGCGTCGTGGTGTCGTTCAGGTCGTGCCGGATGCTGTGCTCAAGCAGCGCGACATCGGTGAGGCTGTTGAACTTGGTCATGCCGATCGTCTTGCAGAACGCGCGGATGCCCGACGGCGTGTAGCCCCGGCGACGCAGCCCGGAAAGGGTCGGCATACGCGGATCGTCCCAGCCGCTGACGCGCCCATCCTCGACCAGCGTGAGCAGCCGGCGCTTGCTCAACACGGTGTAGGTGAGGCTCAGTCGCGCAAACTCGATCTGCCGCGGACGGCGGTCAATGGTCACGTTGTCGAGTACCCAGTCGTACAGCGGCCGGTGCACCTCGAACTCCAGCGTACAGAGTGAGTGCGTGATGCCCTCGATCGAGTCGGACAGGCAATGTGTGAAGTCGTACATCGGGTAGAGGCACCACTGGCTGCCGGTGCGGTGATGCGGCACCTTTCGGATGCGATATAGCACCGGGTCGCGCATGTGCAGGTTCGGCGACGCCATGTCGATCTTGGCCCGCAACACCCGTGTGCCGTCGGCAAACTCGCCGTTGCGCATGCGCTGGAAGAGCGCCAGGTTTTCCTCCGGTGACCGATCCCGAAACGGGCTGTTCGTTCCCGGCCGTGTGGGCGTGCCTCGATGCTCGGCGATTTCCTCCAGCGTCAATTCACAGATAAACGCCTTCCCCATCTCGATCAATTCAACGGCGAACCCGTAGAGTTTCTCGAAATAATCGGAGGCAAAGAAAATATTTTTGCCCCAGTCGAAGCCAAGCCACTGGACGTCCTCCTTGATCGAGTCGACGTACTCGACGTCCTCCTTCGCCGGGTTCGTGTCATCAAAACGGAGGTGGCAGATGCCACCCTTGTTTTCCTGCGCAATGCCGAAGTTGAGGCAGATCGATTTGGCATGGCCAATGTGCAGGTAGCCGTTCGGCTCCGGCGGAAAGCGGGTCACCGTTGAGGCGTGCCTGCCGTTGGCCAGGTCATCTGCGACGATGTCGCGAATGAAATCGAGTGACTCCGGCTTGGCCTGACCGGGGTCGGATTCTGGGGAGTTGTGGTTTGTGTTGCCCATCACAGGTGCTTCGCTTGGCCAAGCGGCAGCGAAGCGCGGAGCGTAATTGAGCCACAAAACAAAGAAAAGCGCATTAGCTTGGCCTAGCGCAAGCGGCTACTCCAACGACGCCTTGAGCCTGGAAAAAAAATCGCGTTCCTCCTCCTCGGAGACCGGTTCCGCGTCGTCGCCGTGCACGATCAATTCCTCTGGAATCTCCTTCAGGAACGGCGACGGCTGGCAAGGTATCAATTCGCCAAACTTCCGCCGGCTGCCGCAGTGGCTCATGGTGAGCGTGCGCTGCGCGCGAGTGATTGCCACGTAAAACAACCGTCGCTCCTCATCCACCGTCCCCTCGACCTTGGAGCGGGCGTGCGGGATTAGTCCGTCCTCCACGCCCGCGATGAATACGTGCGGGAACTCCAACCCCTTGCAACTGTGCACGGTGATCAATGTCACGACGTCTCCAGCTTCCTCATCGTCGTCACGTTCGCGATCAAGCGAGATATGTTCCAGATAGCGATGAAGCCGCTCCGGCACCGGGCGATCCGCCGGGCAAAAGTCGGGATCCATCGAGTCGAGCAAATCGACGATGTTGCGCACACGATTCTCGGCCCTTTCGGCGTCCTTTTCCATGCGGCGCATCTCCCGAAACAAGCCAACCTCCTCAAGCCAACCGGTGCACCATGCCTTGAGCGGGGCGGCCGGATGAACGGGGACCGGACGGTTCAGCCGCTCGTTGACCGACTCCACCAACTCGACAAAATCAAGGATGCTCTCCACCGTGCGCGGCTTGAACTGGCCAAGCGCTGCCTCGTCACGCATGACGCCAAACACCGAACAGCCACGCTCCTGGCTCAGGGCAAGCAGTTTCTCCATCGTGGTGTTCCCCAGGCCGCGTGCGGGGAGATTTACGACACGAAGCAGGCCGGTGTCGTCGTCGGGGTTGAGGAACAACTTGAGGTATGAGACGAAATCGCGAATCTCGCGCCGGTCAAAAAAACTCTGCCCGCCGACAAGATTGTAGCGGATTTCAGCCTTGCGCAGCGCCGTCTCAAGCGGGCGCGATTGCTGGTTGGTGCGAAACAGGATCGCCTGCTCCTGCCACCTCACTTTCTTGATACTGCGGTTGAACTGGATCTCCTCGACCAGCGCACGCGCCTCCTCTTCCTCATCGCGAAACTCCCAAAGCGTGATCGGCTCGCCGTCGCCCTTGTCGGACCACAGTTTTTTTTCACGGCGCTGGGTGTTGTTTTTGATGACCGCGTTGGCGGCCTCAAGGATCGTGTTGGTGGAGCGATAATTTTGCTCGAGCCGAATGACCTGGACATCGGGAAAATGTTTCTCGAGGTCGAGCAGGTTGGCCACCTCGGCCCCACGCCATCCGTAGATGCTCTGGTCGTCGTCGCCCACCACGCAAAAGTTGCGGTGCGCCTTGGCCAAACCGTGAACGAGCTGAAACTGCGAATGGTTGGTGTCTTGATACTCGTCGACCATGATGTATCTGTATCTCTCGCGGCACTCCTCAAGTGCCTCCGGGCAAGCAGCGAAAAGCCGCAGCACGAGCAAAATCAGGTCATCAAAATCAACAGCATTGCTGGATTTGAGTGTCTGCTGGTATGTCGTAACCAAGCGCTTGGCCAAGCCGGCCAACTCCTGGTCCTCTGTGACCAATTCATCACTGTCGGTGTTGCGCCAGCGACTGATCAGCGACAGGACTGTTTGCGGGTCGGGCTTGTTCGACCCAAACGAGATGTGGCTCAGAATGCGGCGCACCACGCCCAGTTGCTCGGCTTCATCGTAGATGACAAAGTTCTTCTTGTAGCCCAGCTTCGTGATGTGCCGGCGCAAAATCCGGACACACAGCGAGTGGAATGTGCAAATCGTCGGCCGCTCCGTTTGGCCGCTCTTATCGATGAGCCGCCGCTTGGGCACCAGGCTTTTCACGCGATCCTGCATCTCGCGGGCGGCTTTGTTGGTGAAGGTGACCGCGAGGATGTTCCCGGGCCGGATGCCACGGGAGATCATGTACGCCACACGACTGGTGATGACACGCGTCTTGCCGGTACCGGCCCCGGCGAGGATGAGCAACGGGCCATCCAAGGCGCACGCGGCCTGCCGTTGCTCGGGGTTCAGCGAGGAAAGCTCCATCCAGCGGCGCGGCTTCAGGAATGATATAAAAACATCGAGGGATCGACGAAGCGTTTAGCCAAGCGGTCAGACTGCGCTCCTCGTTTCGGCGGGTTTCTTAGAATCCAACTCCCCTTTCTTGCTATCTTCACCGCTCGGCTTGTCTCCCTTGTAGTGACTCGCGTAGTAGCGGTGGTAGTATTAGTAGTAGGAGTAGTAGTAGGAATCCTTGCCCTCAAAATCGAGGTCGTTAATGCAGACGCCAACAATGTTGATCCCGGCATCCTGAATGCGCTGCACGGTCTTGCGCGCGTGCTCGCGGCGGACTTTGTTGAATTTGCTCACAAATATAATCCCATCCGTCGCTGCGGCAATCATGAGCGGATCGCTAACGGCCGAGACCGGTGGGCAGTCAAACATGATCTTGTCGTATTTCTTCCTGATCTCCTCGATGAAATCCCGCATCCGCTGCGAACCGGCCAACTCCGATGGGTTGTTGGGAACCGCCCCACAGCAGATGACGTCCAGGTTTGGGACCTCGGTGTGATGGACAATATCGTCGATACTGTTGACCTTTCCGAGCAGATAGGAAGACAAGCCACGCGGACTCTGCAACTGGAACGCCTTGTGAACGGAAGGCCGGCGAAGGTCAAAATCCACCAGCAACGTCTTAACACCGGTTTGAGCCACCACAATGGCATGGTTGCTTGCAACTAGGGACTTGCCCTCTGCGGGCACCGTACTGGTGACGGCCATCACCTGGAGATCACCGGCCCGTTGAGAAAGCGCAATGGCCGCGCGAACGGTTCGGAATGATTCCGCTGAATTGGATTGCGGATGCAGGTGTGCCTGTAAATCACGCTCCGGTAATGACACAGTCTTGATGTTGGGAATATAACCGAGGAACGGCAGCTTGAGATAAGCCTCCACATCGTCCTGGCTCTTGATCGAGTCATCGAGGAAGTTGACGAAGAATGCCAGG
>CAYWMH010000104.1:0-7949 GCA_964459315.1 uncultured Verrucomicrobiota bacterium | reverse complement strand
CGAGCGCCTTGACCGTCTCGCTGTCGTGCAGGCTGTACTGCCCGAGCAGTTCGCGATACGGGTCGAGCGGGTGGCCGCTGACATAAAAGCCGAGTAGTTCCTTCTCAACTGCGAGGATCTCCCCGCGATCCCACTCGGCAAGACCGGGCACGGTGTCCTTCAGCGACTGGCTGCTCTCCTCGAACGCACCAAAGAGCGACGTCTGGCCAGACTCGCGGTCGCGGGCCTGGCTTGACGCCTTAGCCAGGGCGCGGTCGATGACGGAGAACTGCCCCGCGCGCGTGCCGGCAAGCCCATCGCACGCACCGCTCTTGATGAGTGCCTCTAGCACCTTGCGGTGCACCGGGCGCGTGTCGCATCGGTCACAAAGGGCGAACAGGTCGCTGAACGGCTCGCCGCCCTCCCGCGCCTGGATGATCCCCTCAACCGCGATGCTGCCGACGCCCTTGATCGCCGCCATGCCGAACCGAATGACCGAGCCGTCCCGCGCCGGGGCGAACAGCAGCTGGCTCTCGTTGACATCCGGCGGCAGCACCTCAATGCCAAGCGAGCGGGCCTCGTCGGTCAGCACACCCAGCTTGGCCGTGTCGGCCATGTCGTTGGTCATGTTGGCAGCGAGGAACTCGACCGGAAAATGTGCCTTCAGGTAGGCCGTCTGGTAGGCCACCACGGCGTAGGCGGCCGCGTGCGATTTGTTGAAGCCGTACCCAGCGAACTTCTCGAGCAGGTCAAAGATTTCGTTCGCCTTTCGCTTGGAAATGTTGTTGTGCTCGGCGCAGCCCTGCACAAAAAGGTCGCGCTGCTCCTTCATCACATCAACCTTTTTCTTGCCCATCGCGCGACGGAGCAAATCCGCGGCGCCCAGCGTGTAGCCGGCGAGCACCTGCGCCGCCTTCATCACCTGCTCCTGATAGATCAGGATGCCGTAGGTCTCGTTGGCGATCGGCTCGAGTAGCGGATGCGGGTAGTTGATCTCCACCTCGCCGTGACGGCGGCGGATGAAGTCCGGGATCAGATCCATCGGTCCCGGCCGATATAGAGCGACGAGCGACGTGATGTGCTCGATCGACCCCAGCTTGAACTTCCGGCACAGGTCGCGCATTCCGCCCGATTCAAGCTGGAACACGCCGACCGTGTGCCCGCTGTTCAACTGCTCGTACGCCTTGGCGTCGTCGGTCGGCACATGATCCAGATCGACCTCGATGTCCCGCCACTGCTTCACCATCTCGCAGGTATTGCGGATGACGGTCAGCGTCTTCAGCCCCAGAAAATCCATCTTCAACAGGCCAAGATCCTCCACCGGCCCCATCGGGTACTGGGTGGTGATAACGCCGTCCTCGTCCTTCTTGAGCGGCAGGATGTTGACCAGTGGCTCCGCGCCGATGACCACCCCGGCGGCGTGGACGGAGGAGTTACGGGTGATGTCCTCCAGCACTAATGCCGTGTCGATCAGATCCCGTGTGACTTCCTCACTGTCGTACGCCGCCTTGAGGTCGGGCGACTTCCGGAGCGCATTATTCAGCGTGATTTTCAGCTCGTTCGGCACCAGCTTGGCCAAGCGATCCCCCTCGCCAAAGCTCAGTCCCATCACCCGAGCCACGTCGCGAATCACCGACTTGGCCCCCATCGTGCCGAAGGTGATGATCTGCGCCACCGAGTCGCGGCCATATTTTTCGCGGACGTACTCGATCACCTCCTCGCGGCGGTCATCGGCGAAGTCGATGTCGATGTCCGGCGGGCTGACCCGTTCCGGATTCAGAAATCGCTCGAAGATCAGCCCGTACCGCAGCGGATCGACGTTGGAAATCTCCAGTAGGTAGGCCACGAGCGAACCGGCCGCCGAGCCACGCGCCACGCAGGCGATCCCCTGCTCACGGCCGTACCGGACAAAGTCGCCGACGATGAGGAAGTAGCTGATGTAGCCCATCTGTTCCATAATCCCCAGCTCGTAGTCCACCCGTTCGATCAGCTCGCCGACCGCCTTGGCCACGCCCGGATCGTCCAGTCCCGGCTTGACCTTCGGGTCGGCCTCCTCTGGAGGCGAGTAGTTGGGCAGTTGACTGGCATCGGTGAGCGACTCCACCACAAACGTGTCGCCGTCGACCCGCACCTTCATCCCGTAGCGGTCGTCAAATCCGTCCGCCAGAAACTTCCGCAAATAGCCTTCGCGGGTGTGGCCTTCCGGCGGGTGAAACACCGGGTAGTTCAGCTTGCCAAACTCAATCTCGACGTTGCACTTGGCGGCGATCTCCATCGAGTTGCGCACTGCGTCCGGCACCTCGGCGAACAGCGCCGCCATCTCCTCCGGCGAGCGCAGGTAAAACTGCTCCTGCACATACCTCATCCGGTTCGTGTCCGAGAGCAGCGCCTGCGTACCGATGCAGATCAACGAGTCGTGCGCGTGCGAGTCGCCCTTCTCGATGTAATGGACATCGTTGGTCGCCACCAGCTTGAGCCCCATGTCGGAGGCCCAAGGGATGAGTTGCCGGTTGACCTTCGCCTGCTCGGCGATCCCGTGGTTGTGCAGTTCGAGGTAGTAATTCTCCGGTCCAAACGTCTGCTTGAACCAGTCGATCTGGTCGCGCGCTTTGTCCGGTTCGTCAGCTAGAATCAACCGGGGAATCTCGCTGGCCAGGCAGCCGCTCAGGCAGATCAGCACTTCGCTGTGATGGGCGAGCAGTTCCTTGTCGATGCGCGGCTTGTAGTAGTACCCCTCCAATTGCGCGGCCGTGGCCAGGCGCACAAGGTTTTGATAGCCGGCCTCGTCCCTGGCCAAAAGCACGAGATGGTAATAGGCTTCCTTGCCGCGTGCGCCGGACTTTTTTTCGTGCCGACTGCCGGGCGCGACGTACACCTCGCAGCCGATGATCGGCTTGATATCCTTGGCGCGGGCCGCGCGGTAAAAGTTGATAGCCCCGAACATCGCCCCGTGGTCGGTGATCGCAAGCGAACCAAAACCCATCTCGCTCGCCTTGTCGATCAGGCGATCCACGCGGCACGCCCCATCGAGAAGGGAAAACTCGGTGTGGCAATGCAGGTGAACGAATTCCGGTTTCGGCACGGGCTCAACCTACCCGCAACGCTTGGCCAACCGCAAGGTCCGCGGCGGATTGTGGATAAGTTCAACCCGGAAACACGCTTATCAAGACTCTACAAACCGTGTCGTGAACTCGGTATTGCCGCCCGGCTTGGCCGTCAATTCCAGATACGGCGCGTGTTCGGTTTTCATGAAGCGCGGCGAGACGATGCCATCCAGTTGCCCGGCCGTCTCGTCGCCGCTAGGCCGCCACAACTCGGCCCTGGCCCAGCCGTCACCAAGCTCAACGTGCATCGTTGCTGACCCGCTCGTTACGCAAAAAGTCCGCTCCCCGGTTCGCTCCACGTTGCACCCGGGAGAGAACTGCCATCGCACGGTGAAGACGCCCGCTTCGCCAAGCTGCGGCTCAAACGAGTCAGTCACAAGCCAGCCGGTGGGTTCGTTGGCCAGCGGCTTGACGGTGCGCGACAACAGGCCGCCGCCCTTGAGTCGGATTTCTGTTTCCAACACCTCGCCGTCGAGACTGTGGAGAGGCTTGGGGTGCGGGGCCGTCCAGAGGAACGGGCCGTCGCGCCTGGCCAGGCGGATGCCGTCCGGGCCCGGGCCGTTGTGCGCCTCGCGCGAGGCGCGCCAGTTTCGCAGCGCGGGGGTGCCGTGGTAGTCGCCGGTGCCAGGAGCGATCACCATCGCACGGCCCTTGAGCCAGAGCGACAAATGCTGGGCGTCGAGGTGTCCGTGCGCCGCCATCGAACCGGAGCCGAGCGCCGAGAAATCGAGCCGCGCCTTCCAGTGACCCAGCGCGTTCACGGCGAGTCCGGTGTCCGGGAAAAGGGTCCAGCCACCCTGCTCCGTCTCCGCGCCGTCACCCGACTCACTGGCGACGAACGGCCCGCGCATGAGGTGCAAGAACGGCGACTCGGCGGCATTGCCGGCGATCCAGTGCCACCACTCGGCGGCGGCACGCGACTCGTCTGCAAACCACGGCATGACGAAGGCGTCGTCCGAGTCGCCGTAATCCCACGGGGCGGACGGCACCTGCACCTTGCGGAAAAACCGAGCCGCCTGGCCAAGCCGTGCGTCGATGCGGTCGCGGCGTGTTGGCGGGAGCGCGCCGACGGCGTCGAGCGCCTGCCGGGCTTCGTGACAAAATTCCCACGCGAAAAACTGGTAGTTTAGCGCCTGCTCGAAGTTGCCGCCGTCGCGGTGAAACTGGCGCAGCGTCTCGCGCTCGAGCAGTTTGCCCAGCTTGGCCAAGCCGGGACCGAACTGGGCCAAGCCGGGCCAGCGCGCGTTGGCCAACGCAAGGCCGCACAACTCGCCAAGCAGGTGATTGTTCGCCGACGAGCCAAAGCTGCGGTGCCGCCAAGTGAACCAAATGTGCGCCGGGAGTGTCTCAACCCGCAGCACGGCCAAGCGCTTGGCCAAGCCGGCCGGCTCGCGTCCCTCGAACGCCGTCAGCAGCGCGTCGATCCACGTGAAGGCGACGAGCCGCATGCCGCTCTCGAGCGCGCTAGTCCAGTGCCAGCCGGTGTACGACCGGTTGTTCTCGACCCAGTCCTCGAGCCAGTCGAGACAATGCTCGCCACTGCGACGATTCCCGAGCAGCCAGCAGGCCTGCGCCAATCGCACCGGGCCAGCCCAGCGGCTTGGCTCCCAGAGAGGCTTGATTGCCGCGCCGTCGGGCAACTCGCGGTTGTTGAGAGTGAACGCCGATTCGCCGGTGGGGACATCGACCGCGGCAAGGTAGTCGCGCTGCCAGTTCGGCGGCGTGTCTGCCTGTACGTCGAGGTGGCCGAAGAAGCGAAGTCGGCCGGCGGCAACACGCTCGGCGTCGCGCTTCAGCGACTCGCGGAGTGACTCGGGCGCGGCGGCGGGATCGGGGAGTTTTGGAAACGCAGAACTCGGCGACAGGTCAGTGGCGGGCCAACGGTCACGCTTGGAATCCTGAAGTTCGTACCCCTTTTTGCGAAGTCGCAGCGCAACCTCAACCGGCCCCATCACCCGGAGGCGCCGCCAATACCAGTTCAGGCCCGCCATTCAACACGCTCAACGGCGCTTGGGACGGGTGGTTTTATCCTGCATCCACTTGACGTCCACGTTGTTGGGTGAGGGCACATTCAACTGGATGTTCCCGTTATGGCGCACCGCTGGGGTCGTGCGCGGATCGAGCCATTTGTGGATTTCCGCATGGCCATCGGCGAAGGAGAAGCCGGCTGCGTTGTTGTGATAACTGGCGGGATAGTCGACCATCTTGGTGGAAGACATGTTGGGATAACCAGGCATCCACACCACAAAAAAACCATCATTAATGCTGTCCATCCGTTCGTCGATCAGCACCCAGGTCTCGGACGGGCCGGGCGCGACCATTTGCGAACGTTTCAGATAGATGGTGCCCTCGTTGGGACCGCCGAACCAAGTATGATGCCCGTTGTTGGCGCCGTTCTGGCCGTCCCCCCCGACCCAGCTGTTCATCGACATACTGCGCACTCGGGGTTTTCCCTTGACGTTGCTGGTGTCGGCTGGGCAACGAAAAACCTCGTGGCTTTTACCAACATGCTCCCATAGCGGGCTTCGTGCGACATCCACCGTATAGTCCCAACTGTTGGCAGCACTGTAGTTTAGGGTCGTGTTACCCATCCAGCCGTGCCTGAAGACACGTTTCCCGGGGGTCACGCTGCACTTCCGGCAACCGTCCCCGTATGCCCAAGTGATCCAGTCATCACTGTCATCGGCGTAAAACGACCAGGCCATCATGAGTTGTTTGTTGTTGTTCATGCAGTAGATGCCGTGGGCCTTGGTCTTTGCCTTCGCCAGGGCCGGCAACAGCAGCGAGGCTAGAGTGGCAATTATGGCGATGACCACCAACAACTCGATCAAGGTAAAGCCTTTAGATTCGTTAGATGAACTTTTTAATTGTGTTTTCATTGATCAATAAGTTGAAATTCTAACGACCGTTTTTAGATGGAGCACACCAGAGACGGTTGCGGCCAGGTTTCTCATTTTCCCTCCTGTACCATTCAAAAGTCATAAACTCCGCACTGCCACCAATCATACCTGTGATTGCTCCTTCACTATGGCGCTTGCTGATGCCCTCAGAATAAATCTCCTCACCACCTTGCATAAAAATTACTCCCGGAGTACTCGAAGCATCGTTGAAATTACCAATCCTCCGCTCGTCCGGTTCCCAAAACAAAACGTCGTCTGTTCTAAACTGATTGCGTTTGTGGGTTCGATTATTAAACCAACCATTTGGGAATTTACCCACAACGCCGTTCATTACGTAGCTCGAACTGTCCTGCAACCCAATCCGGCGGCGCTCGTCTATGTCCTTTTGTTTTTCGGCGATGCAAAAAAACGAACGCTTATTACTAGCATACTTCCACAGCTGCCCCTGCTCGGGCCGGAAATACGACTCACCTTCAGGTAGAGGTCTAGGCAGTGGTTTATTGTTGGCATCACGGGTGGAGTACTTGTAGGCCCAGCCGTAAGTTTGCACACCCCAATTTGGATAAGGCATGTAATCCTCATTGTCGTCGGTGTACATATGAACAGCAACGAGGAGCTGCTTTTGGTTGTTCAGGCAGTTGGTGCGATGGGCCTGACTCTTGGCCTTGGCGAGCGCCGGCAGCAGAAGCGCCGCGAGGATGGCGATGATCGCGATGACCACCAGCAGTTCGATCAGGGTGAAGCCCCAACGACCCCGCTTGGCCAAGGACAATGATTCCGTTTTCATTGTGAATTGCTTTCTCTCAAAGCGGCAATTTACTCCCCGATTGGAGGCGCTGCAACCCCCCGTTTGGCCGTTCAAGCCAGCCGCTTGGCCCAGCGGCGGAGCTGTTTTTTGACCTCCCCCGTGCCGGTTGAGCCGGTCGCGGTGCGCTTGGCCAGGGCCTGTTTCAGGTCGAACACATCCAGCGCGTCAACCTTGAACTTCCGGCTGACACCCCTCAACTCCTTGAGCGTCAGTTGATCCAGTGGCTTGGCCTGGCGCTCTGCCAGCGCGACAACCTCGCCGACGAGGTGGTGCGCCTCGCGAAACGGCACCTTCTGCCCAACGAGCCAGTCGGCCAAATCGGTTGCAAGCAGCGCAGGGTCCGCCGCCGCGGCGGCGCAGGCATCGGCGTTCACGCTCGTATGCCGTAGCATGGCGTCGGTCAGTCGCACGGTGGCGCGGATGGTGTCGGTGCTGTCAAACAGCGGCTCCTTGTCCTCCTGCAGGTCGCGGTTGTACGTCATCGGCAGCCCCTTGAGCAGCGTCAGCAGCGAGACCAGGTTGCCGGCGAGCCGACCGCTCTTGCCCCGGGCTAGCTCGGCGATGTCCGGATTTTTCTTTTGCGGCATAAGCGACGAGCCGGTGGTGTACGCGTCGGCGATCCGGATGAACCCAAATTCACTGCTCGACCACAGGATAATGTCCTCGGCCAAGCGAGACAAATGCACTCCGAGCAGCGACGCGACAAAACAAAACTCCACCACAAAGTCACGGTCGCTTACGGCATCCATCGAGTTTTGCGAGATCACCGGCCTACCCTGCCGGTCCTCGAAGCCAAGCGTGGAAGCGACCTGTTTGCGGTCAAGCGGTAGCGTGGAACCGGCCAGCGCGCCGCTGCCCAGCGGGCAGACGTTCACGCGCGAGAAGGCGTCAAGCAGCCGCTCGCGATCCCGCTCGATCATCTCGACGTAAGCCAGAAAATGGTGCGCGAGGTAAACCGGCTGCGCCCGTTGCAGGTGCGTGTAGCCGGGGATGATGACGCCGCCGTTCGCCTGGCCAAGCGCGACGAGCGCCTGCTGCAGCGACCGCAGTTCCTGCTCCAACTCGACAATCTCGTCGCGCAGCCACATCCTCATGCCAAGCGCGACCTGGTCGTTGCGCGACCGGCCGGTGTGCAGCTTGGCCCCAGCCGGCTCGCGC
>CAYWMH010000103.1:2204-7983 GCA_964459315.1 uncultured Verrucomicrobiota bacterium | reverse complement strand
GGATCCACATGCTCCCCTTGCGCTTCATGCCGCGGGAGATGGCGACACGGGCGGCTTCAATCTGTGTGCCGGTAATCCAGCCCCGGCCAAGCGACTGCAGGCCGAAGGAACCGAACGACACCTTGTTCCCGCGCTGCGCGGTGCCTTTACGGCTGCCGCGGTGCATCTTTCGATATTTGACTTTGTTCGGGAGTAAAGGCATTGCAATAAAAGTTTAACCGTTGTGGCGAGGACCCATCGGCCGCCTTGGGCGGGTGTCGCGCCTTGGTCCGCGCTTGGCCCGATCCGCCTCCTCCTCCTCGGGAGTTTTGCGGCAAATCCAGCACTTCACGCCGATTACCCCGTACTGTGTCGAGGCCTCGGCAAAGCCGTAGTCGATGTTGGCCCGCAGCGTGTGCAGAGGAACCGCGCCTTCCCGGGTGTTCTCCGACCGGGCAATGTCGGCCCCGTTCAACCGGCCGGCCACTCGCAGGCGGATACCAAGCGCGCCCATGTCCATCGATACCTGAACCGCCCGCTTCATCGCGCGTCGGAAGGCGATGCGGCGCTCGAGCTGCATGCAGATGTTCTCGGCCACGAGTTGTGCGTCCAGCTCCGGGTTCTTCACCTCGGCGATCTCAACGTAAACCTCCTTGCCGGTCATCCGGCTGAGCTCCTCCTTGATCTTGTCGATCTCGGCGCCCTTGCGGCCGATGACCACACCTGGCCGGGCCGAGTAAATCGTGATTCGGCAACGGCTCGTGGCGCGCTCAATCTGGATGCGCGGCACGGCGGCGGCCTGAAGCTTGCTCTTCAGGATCTGGCGAATCTTGTGGTCCTCCACCAGCAGCTCGCCGAACTCATTCTTCTCGGCATACCACTTTGATCGCCAATCCTTGTTGACGATCAGGCGAAGTCCAATTGGGTTGGTTTTTTGTCCCATACCGTTTCTGTTAAACTTGATCCGTGAGTACGATCCGAATGTTGCAGCACCGTTTAAGGATCGGGCTGGCTGAGCCGCGCGCCCTCGGGCGCCACCGTTTCATTGTCGGCGCATCCCCCACGGTCGCCTCCTTCACGTAAAGCATCGTCTGGTCGAGTTTGTGGGTGGAGTCCAAAAAACTCTGGTAGGCGTCGATCTTGGCCTGGCCGCTTCGACGTGTCTTCTTGTTGTTCGTGGAGCCCACTTTCTGCTCCAGTTCAGAGATGCGGTTGCGCAGATCCTCCGGATCCCACCCATCGGCGATGTTCTCGGCGTTGGCGATCGCCGACTTGAGCGTCTTGGCAACCAAGCGCGCCGACTTCCGGGGGACATTCCCTAGGAGGGCACTGGCCTCCATGGCGTGCATGCCCTGGATCTGCCGGGTCATCTCCCGCACCTTTTGCGGGGACATCCGAACTCCTTTTGCAACTGCCAAAACTTCCATTTTACCGTGCTCTAAGCTGCCTTGTTCGTGTGAGTGCCATGCCCCTTAAAGGTGCGGGTGGCTGCAAATTCACCCAGCTTGTGGCCGACCATGTTTTCCGTGACAAACACCGTCGCAAAGCCTTTCCCGTTGTGAACCATGAACGTGTGGCCAACAAACTCCGGGGCGATGGTCGACCGGCGCGACCAGGTCTTGATCGGCTTCTTTTTCCCGTCGGCGTTCAGCTTCCCGATCTTGTCGAGCAGGTGCTGCTCCACAAACGGTCCTTTTTTGATCGAACGTCCCATGTCTGCTTATTTCTGTTTCATCGGCCGGCCGTCGCGGCGCACCACGATCCAGCGGTTGGACGGCTTGTACTTGGGCCGCGTCTTGAAGCCCTTGGCCAACACGCCCCACGGCGACATCGGATGCCCCCCACCCGAGCTGCGGCCTTCGCCGCCCCCCATCGGGTGATCCACGGGGTTCTTCGCCACGGCGCGCGTGATCGGCCGCTTGCCCCTGTTGCGCGTGCCGCCCGCCTTTCCTACCACGATCTTTTCATGGTCGGCGTTGCCGACCGTTCCCAGCGTTGCGTAGCATTTCTCGTTGAGCTTGCGGATCTCACCGGACGGCAGCTTGACCTGCGCGTACCCGTCGGCCAGGGCCATCAGCGTGGCGGACGTCCCGGCTGAGCGAACCATCTGGCCGCCCCGCCCCGGGGCCATCTCAAGGTTGTGAATTTCCGAGCCGGCCGGGATCTTGGCCAACGGCAGGAAGTTGCCGTTTTCAACCGGCGCCTCCGGGCCGCTCATCACCTTTGTGCCAACGGCAAGCCCGTCGGTCGCGATCATGTAGCGCTTCTCCCCATCCTCATACTGCAGGAGGGCCAAGCGGGCCGAGCGGCAGGGATCATACTCGATGGCGATCACCTCCGCCGCAATGCCGTGCTTGTTCCGCTTGAAATCCACATTGCGAATCTTCTGCTTGTGGCCCCCGCCAATGCCCCGGGCCGTGATGCGACCATAACTGTTGCGGCCGCCGGTCTTCTTCTTGGTCTTGACCAGACGCTTCTCGGGTTTCGTTTTCGTAATCTCCGAAAACGACGGAACGGTCATGTAACGCCGAGACGGCGTTACAGGGTTGTAACTCTTGACTGGCATTCTAGTTGCCTCGGTTGAGGCGGTGCGATGCATCCCTCCATAACTCCCCTGCTCTGGGAAAGCGGGTTTTCGGCGGGCTGCGTTTTTCTCACCTGCCCTTCTCCGGAAGGAAAAGGGCCGGAGAAAGTACCAATTTTTTTTTGGGGTGCAACATCTTTTTTTTTTTTTTGAAAAAAAGTTTCGACCCGAAATCCCTCGAAAAAAGGGCATTTAAGGCGATTGGCCAAGCGATCCCGGGCGGAATCTTTTCCGAAAATGCCACTCCTGCGCTTGGCCAAGGGAAGAAAATGACCTTAACCCGTTGCCAAACAATAGGTAAGAGTCAATTGCACTTTACCGGATGCCCTTAGCCTCAAGTCGGCGAATCTCGTGCGACCAGCCTTCCCGCTCCTCATCGGTTACAGTGGGATCGGGCAACAGGCTGCGGCGAGTGCAATTCACCAGCGCCTGCAGTGTCTGGTACCGGCGCGTCGCCCCGATCGCCGGCGGGAGCAGATCCTCGATCAACCCCATCACGTCGTCCATCGTCAGCTTGCCTTTCTTCCCGAACAGTTTGGCCTTAGCCTTGAGTTCGGAACGCAGCGCCGCGAAGCCGGCCGCCGACCAGCCTTCAGTCGCCGCCGCGAAACGCTGCCGATCGTCGCCAGTCAACTTCCCGGCAACGACCGGGCTCACCACCCAGTCGAGGAACGCCTCGCGATCCTTCCCCTCCGGGTCGAGCACCGGGATGATCAGGTCCCCGACGCGGCCCGGACGGCGGATGTCGGGCGAGAGCAGGTGGATGCGTGCTGTCACCAGCAGCCACACCACCTTGCCGCGCAGCAGTGGGTCGGACATCATCGACTGGATCTTGCCGGTCAGCCGCCGCTCGGTCTCGTGCGTGTCCTTGCTTACGCCGCCGAGTTGCGTGTCGGCCTCGTCGATAAATATCAGCACGCGCGACAATGCCATCAGCACGCGTCGCAGCCGCTCGAAGATCACGTCCGTCTCGCCGTAATACTTGCTGCGAATGTTCTTGATGACGAGTACGACCATATCCAACTCCGCTGCCACGGCCTCGAAGATGAACGTCTTGCCGGCACCGATCGGCCCGCCTATCGCCGCGCCCGGCAACGCCTCGCCGCTCTCCATCCCGAACCGCGGGATGACTTCCTTTTTCAGGAAGTTCTTTAATCCCTTGAAGCCGATCACATCCCGCAGCGAATGCCCCGGTTTCTTGAACTCGACCACCTCCTCGCCAAGCTGGCTCTTGATAAAGCCCTCCACCTTTGCGACAACCTCCTCCTGCGACAGCTTGGCTCGGCCGTGACGCACGCCCTTGAGCAGTTGCATCAGCGCATGCAGCGACAGGCCAGCGGTCAACTCGGCCAACTCGGCCTGCGTGCCCCAGAGTTGGAGCTTGCGATCCTTGTTGTCGTTGCGCGAGAACCAGGAGATGAAATGTTTGCGTGTTTCCAGGTCGGGGGACGGCACCTCCACCTCGATCAACTGCGGGAGCCGGGCGATGCGCTGGTTGAGCTGCGAACGCGACTCGGCAATCATCACCACCGAGTCTCCTCCGTTGACAAAGCCCAGGTCGCAAAACCAGTCGTGACAAATGCTTACGCGCTGGCGATCCATGTCGTTCAGGCTTGTAATCGGCGCATCCGGCAACAGCATGTCCGCCCCCTCAACGACGATTAAAAGGTTCTCCTTGAGGCAGGGGGAATTGCCCAGATCGGAGCGGGAGCAGAGGCACATTTGACGCATCAACTCCAGCGCCAGCGTCGGGTTGCTGACAGCTTTTTGCATCGAGTCGTCGTAGGCGCTGGTAACCGAGTCGAGTTGCGACTCAACTTCCTCCGAGGCGGTCATGCGGTTGATGGCCAAGTCGTCGGGATTCATCCCGAGCCGCCACTCGATCCACGCCTTGCGTACTTTCTCGGCATCCTTCTCGCGCAGGAAACGAATCGGGCCGTTCAACTCGTATACGATCAGGATGAGGCCGGATAGGTTCCAGTTGCCTGTGAGGTACTCGACCAGCGACAGGTAGTCATCCGCCCCGCCCTTTTTCGCGTGGAAAATGTCGTGGATGTTGCCGGTGAGAATCAGCGCCCGTGACTGCCCGGCGTTCAGGATCCGGCCGGCGATGCGAAGGAAGTTGCTGCTGGTTGCCATGTTGATTATTCGGTTAACGGGTTGGATCGACGCTAACGTGTTCGTTGCGTCGTTGCAACACCCCGGGGTTGTAAACATACTTCCGAATTTCCCTCCGGATGTCATCGAACAACTCGTACTCGGGTCGTTCATCAGGACGGAAGACCGGCACCGCCTTGTCGTAAACCAACGTGGCGCCGGGACTGCGCTCGTGGCCGTCAGCCTTCCAGTCCCAATACTGCGACAGCCCCACCAACCGGTCCCCCACGCGGATGGCCTCGTTGAGTTCGTGCGTGACAATGATGAGAGTGTACGGTGGCTTCCCGCCGGCGGCCTTTACCTCGGCGTTCTCCGCGTACAGCCGCAACAGCATCTCCTGCAACTCCTCCCGGGTCGCCTCGTCCAGTGCGCCAAATGGTTCATCGAGCAGGATGATCTCCGGCTCCATGATCAGTGCCTGGGCGATGGCCACCCGCTGCTGCATCCCGCCGGACATCTGGCTTGGGTACAGGTGCATCGCTTGGCCAAGCCCGACCTTTTCGAGGAAGGCGCCGGCCCGGTCGCGAAACTCACGACGTTTTTTTGCCCAGCCCCCCCAGATGAACCAGCGAAAGGCGGTGGTGGTCTGATCGAGTTTCAGGCCAAGCGCGACATTGTCCAACGCAGTTAAAAACGGATACAGTGAATATTTCTGGTACACGATGCCACGGTCGCGCCCCGGCCGGTCGGCGTTGGCCAAGCGCCCGTTTTGAAGGGTGAGGAGTGCCCCCCTGTGCGGAGGTTGCGTCCCGAGATTGGCCCTCAGCAAGGTGGACTTGCCGCAGCCGCTTGGCCCGACCAACCCCACGAACTGCCCGGCTTGCACCTCCAGGTTCAGGTCGAACAACACCTTGTTTTCACCGAACCAATGGCTCACACCCTGACATTGCAGCCCGAAATTGTCTGGGTCGGCCAAGGTCATTTCGTATTACTCTGGTACCAGGGACAGAGCTTGGCCTGCAGCATCCGAAACCCGTAATCCAGCAGAAACCCAAACCCGGCCAGGAGCGCCAGATACGGGTAGACTACGTTCATGTTGGAGAGCTTGCACTGCCGCCC
>CAYWMH010000103.1:1160-2194 GCA_964459315.1 uncultured Verrucomicrobiota bacterium | reverse complement strand
GAATCCGATAACCGAAACCGACATCGCCCACCACCATTTCCGCCGCAATCAGGAACACGATCGCCGGGCCGATGCTCAGTCGCATGGCATCGATAAACTTCGGGAGCACCTGCTTGAAAACCACCTCGATCGCGACCTCGAAAGCGGACGCACCGAGAGTATACGCCTTGTCCAACAACTCTGCCGGGATCTCCTTGACCGCCAGATAAACGGTTATCGCCAGCGCCGGAATGATCCCGAATGAAATCATGGCCACGTACATCTTCATACCGGTGCCAAAGAAGACGAAGTACACCGCCAATGCGGCGGTCTGCGGCACCTTCGCCAGCAATGATACCGGGGGCTGCAAAAATGCCTCCACCGGCGCGATGCAGCCCATCAACATCCCGATGAGAAAACCGAACACGATTCCCAGCGCGAGGCCCAGTGCCAACCGCTCTCCTGTCGCCAGTGAATCCTCTACGACCCATCGCTCCCCTTTACGGTCGGGTTGAGTGAACTTTTTGACGCCCTCCGCCAATTGGCTCCAACTCGGGATGGTTGTGTCCTTGGGGTTGACCTGATGCTGCCGATGAGACATCCACGTATACCCTGCCAACAGTAGCAACACCGACAACACCGATAACAGAACCGCCTTGGCCCGCGTTATCGGGCGGCCAATCATGCGAAAAGGCGCGCAGAGAACATCCGGTTATTTCGCCGGGCCGGCTTTCACTTTTTGAATGTAGCCGGCGTCGAATCGAACCGCCGCATTTGGGGAACTCGCCGCGTCGCCAAAACCGAGTACGGGCTTGGACTCCACGATGCCGTGCGAGGCGGAAAAGTCCACCACGCGCTCCATAATCTTCAGCAATTCCCCGCCGGTCAACAAAGCCGTCCCCTCATCCGGCGTGCTGTAAAACTTGGTCTGCTGCACAACCTTTTCCATGTCCTCCAACGAAACGTCGGCGAACTTTTCGCCTATCGCGATCAGCGTATCGTTTCGCTTGGCCGGGTCTGCGATCGCGGCGTTTACCTGATAGAAGGCATCGATC
>CAYWMH010000103.1:0-1150 GCA_964459315.1 uncultured Verrucomicrobiota bacterium | reverse complement strand
ACCGATTCGGTGGCAAACTGGACGATCGGACACGGTGCCACATCGCCCCAAGGCCCGATGTGATGACTGATACCCGTTGCTGCAGGACAAAGTGCTTGCCCCTGGTGGTCATAGTAGGCATCGATCACCGCGCAGTCTAACGCCTCGCCACCTTCCCTGGCCAAGCGCTCCCTGGCCACGACCACGAAGTCGATGATCTCGTTCGGGATCTTGGTGGAATCAAACAACACCCGCACATCGTCGCGCTTGGCCAAGGTCGAGATCACGAATGGATTCCAGACCACAATGGCCTGTTGCTCTGACTGACGCTGCTGCATCGCAATCGCGGCCGCGCCTGGATCCATATTGGAGAAATCGTACTCCCCCTCCGCTTGGCCAAGCAACTCCAGATTGCGCACGAAACAATACTCCGACACCGATTTTTCCAGACCGTAAACCTTCCTGCCCTTCAAATCTTCAACCGACTTGATCTCGTCTGTGACCAGGCAGGCGTCCGCGCCAAAACTCGTAGATGTTGGCAGCACCATCACCCCCGGTCGCCCACCGGCCAGGCCGAGGATGTCCATGTTCGTGATGCACACCGCGTCGCACTGGCCGGCGCCGTACATGGCCAGGCAGGGATCGTACTCCGCCTCCTTCAATTCGATGTCGACCCCCCACTTTTTCTCCACCGGGCCAAGCTCGCCCTTCTTTCCATTGATAATGCCGGTGACATCCGCCACGCCGAACACGCTCCACGAGGGATATTCGCTCCAGGCCAGCGAAAAGCTTGGGACGGACTCCTGCTTGCCGCAACCGATCATCAGGGTGAGTAACGCGGCACACCCCAAGTCGACCGCCCATCTAGTTTTTTCTTTTATATTTTTCATTATGGAATCTATAATATACGTGCGCCCAAAAAAGCCCCCGCCTCGGGGGGCTGTTGAAACTTATTCCGGCAGGATGCTGTCGCTGCCCGTTTTCTCGGTTTCCTTCGGCTCGCTCGGGGCGGTTTCCGCGGCTTCCGACCCCTCGGCCATTCCAAGCAGCGCATCGAACTCGTCGGTGGCCGTGGTGCTCCGGGCATACTCGAGGAACTGCGCCTCCTGCATCTTGCTGTCCGTGCCGGCCATCTCACGGGAAACGCGCGCTTCGGCCCGCATCTCATGCC
>CAYWMH010000102.1:7380-8034 GCA_964459315.1 uncultured Verrucomicrobiota bacterium | reverse complement strand
ACTGGGGTGGCTCGCTGCCACGGGGGCGAGCGGCGACGATTCGCACACGCCGCTATTTGACGGCTAATCACTTTAGGGATGGGAGGTACTAGAGGGCGAGCGGCGGCTTTGGCGGGTGGAGGACGGGGCCATTACCGCTGGCTCACTGACGGAGAAGGTGCCCCATAACTCCTTCCTCGCCTCGGAGCAGTCGTTCCACAATTTCGAGTTGCGGCTGAAGATTCGCATCACCGGGACAGAGGGCTTTGTCAATTCCGGCATCCAGATTCGTAGCGTGCGGATTCCCGGCAACCACGAGATGATCGGCTACCAGGCGGACGCCGGCAAGGGCTGGTGGGGCAAGCTGTATGACGAGTCGCGACGACGCAAGGTGATCGGCGAATTGATCGACGCGGAGGCAGTCCGCCGCGCCGTCAAGCCGGACGGCTGGAACGACTACCGCATCCGCGCCGAGGGCAAGCGCATCCGCTCGTGGATCAACGGCGTCGCGGCCCTTGACTACACGGAGGCGGAGGCGAACATCCCGCAGGACGGGCGGATCGGCCTGCAGGTCCACGGCAACGGCAAGACGGTCTGCAGTTCAAAGATGTGACTATCGAGACCCTGCCCTCGACTCCCAACGCGCCCACCTGGGAAAAGGTCGGCCTGCCGAAA
>CAYWMH010000102.1:0-7370 GCA_964459315.1 uncultured Verrucomicrobiota bacterium | reverse complement strand
GATCGGCTGGCGGGATCGCCTCGACTTGCTCGAGGTCTGGATCAAGGCCCGAATGGCCTATGCCGGTTTGCCGGGGCTGAGCATCGGGATTGTTGAAAATCAGGAACTGATTTACGCCAAGGGATTTGGTCATTCAAATCTCGAGACGAAACGCCGACCACGCCGGACACCCTCTACCGCATCGCCTCGCACTCCAAGTTGTTCGCGGCGATTGGCATCCTGCAGTTGCGGGATCGGGGCAAACTGAAGCTGGACGATCCCGTCAAACAACACCTGTCCGACTTCAACATCACGATCTCCCACCCGGAGGCCCACTCGATCACGATCCGGCACCTACTGACGCACAGTTCCGGGCTGCCCCGCGAGGCGGGATCGGCCTACTGGCTCGACTTCAAGTTCCCGGACCGGAAGGAGATTTTTGAGCGGCTGAAACGCCAGAAAACCGTCCTGCCAAGCGATAGCCTGTTCAAGTACTCGAACCTTGCTTATGCCCTGCTCGGGGAGATCATTGAGCGGAAGGCCGGCCAAACTTTTGCCGAGTATGTGGAGGGCGAGATCATGGCTCCGCTGGGCATGGCGGGTTCGTCGGTGGTGTTTTCCGATGGGCAAAAGGCCAAGCTGGCCACCGGTTACGGCAGGCGCATGCCGGACGGGAGCCGGGAGGCCTTCCCGTTCATCGACGCCCGGGGCATGGCAGCCGCAACGGGCGTGACCTCATCCGTCAACGACATGGCCAAGTTTGTGTCGTGGCAGTTGCGGTTGAGGAAATCTGGTGGCCGGGAACTGCTCGCCCAACGAACGCTTAAGGAAATGCAACGGCCCCACTGGGTGGTCGGCGACTGGAAGCACGCAAGAGGCCTTGGCTTCGACATCACTCACACCGACGCGCGCGAGTTGATCGGGCACGGCGGAGGCTATCCCGGCTACCGGACCTCGACCAACATCAGTTCGAGGGAAAATATCGGGGTGATTGTCTTTGCAAATTCACTGGACTCGGACGTCTATCCCGGTTCGGCATGGAGCGTTACCGACCGGATATTTGACTGGATCGTGCCGGCGATCAACGCAGCCGCTGAAAACGATACGAGCCATCCGATCCGGCCGGAATGGAAGACTCTGGTCGGCAGATATCAAATGCCGTGGGAGGACAGCCACATCCTGTTCCTCGACGGGGCGATGGCAATAATCAACCCGAACACGCCCAACCCCAAAAAATCACTGATTCCGCTGGAGCACATTTCAGGCACCACCTTCAGGATCAACCGGCAGTTTAGGGGATTTGACTTTGGTTCCGTGGGCGAAACAGTTTCATTCGAGTTCGCCCCGAATCGGAAGGTGAAACGGGTCAAGATCGGGGTTTTATATGCCGATCCCATCGAGTTCTGAACCGAGGTATTTCTGTTAATTCAGGCTGGTTAACAGCGCTTGGCCAAGCGGGGGTTATTTCACCGATCGGGTGAATCGTTGCCGCTGGTCGGTGGGGAGGGTCACCGGGCTTGTGGCGTCCATGTCCTGCCAGGGGCCGTTGATGGTTGGCGCGGTCTGCAGCCGGCCCTCGAAAGTCAGCGTGATCGTGCCGTCGCCGTTGTTCGCGAAGCCAAGTGGGGGCGGCGCGACCTGCCCGGCGACCGCGAATTCGGCCGAGGCCAGTTGCCGGTAACCGTCGTCGGCCAGAAACATCACGCGATACTCCCCTTCTGGAAGCCCGTCGGCGAAGGTCATGCTGCCGTTGGCCAAGCCTTCGCCAACGGTTTGGGAGCCGCCGACATACGCCCACTCGATGCTGCTGGTCTCACCGAGAGGCATGAGGCTGATCCAGTCCGCAGGGTCGCCGGGGCCGTTGTTGAAGTGCACCGTGATGGGTTCGCCCGGGGCGTAGTGCGGCCTGTCTGCGGCCACGCCGGGGGGAGTCACCACCGAGAACGGCACCGCATCGGCAAGCTGGCTGTATCCGTCGTTTTTAAAGTACCGGGCCACGTAACTGCCCACCGGCAGATTGCTCGTGAAGGTCACGGAGCCTTCGGAAAGGGCGTCGCCGGGCGTGGAGCTGCCGTTGACGTAGACCCAAGCCAAGCTGCCTTGCTCGCCGGGTGCCATGTCCGGGTGGTAGATGCCGATCCAATCCCGTTGATTGCCGGGCCCATCACTGAAACTCACCTTGATAGGCTCACCGAGGACATAGCGGTCCTTGTCAGTGGCCAAGCCGGCGAGTGTCGGCTCCGGCTCGGCGTCCGAGGCGACGGTGATGTTGTCGACCGCCCACCAGTTGTCGTGGCCCCGGTAATCCCAGGCGACAACGGCGGTCTGCGCCCCCGCAGGATTGTTCAGCTTCAGCGAGACCGTATCATCATAGGCGGTCGGTGTCTGGGAGTTGAACTCGAGCAGGGTGACCGGCGCGCCGTCGTCATACGCCACGGTGACGCGGGAACGGGACGAGTCGAATAGCCGAATCTTGATGTCATCGATATAATGTTTCTGGTGGGCGCCGCCGGTGCGTGCGGCAAACAGGAACTGTGCGGCCTTAATGGGGGAGAGGTCGATCGGCGCGTCCCGGATCACGTCGTGGCCCCGGAAATTGACGGTTGCCAAGCCGTCGGCGACGCGGATGTTGACGTCGGTCCATTCCGACTTGTGCCACATCATCAGGAAATCCCCTTCGTCCGTCACGAATTTCTCGCTATCAGCGGCGCCGGTTTGCCCGTGGAACTTCTGGATGGCAACCGATTTTTTGCCTTTGAAAATCTCGATGGCGGGTGCCTCGCCGCCGCCCGAGTCCCAGGCGTCGAAGCAGACCCGGAAGGCCGCGTCGGAAACGCCTTCCTCCGCCGGATAGGTCAGGTTTGGCAGGTCGTTGCCGATGCTAACGCTCAGGCCATCCGCCGGCCGGCGCGTGCCCCTGCCCATGAACAACCGGAAGCTGATTTCAAACTCGTTGAACGCGGCGCCGTTTGAAAAGTCACTGATCAGCATGCCGCCGCTCTGCGAATAGACGGCATCGGTCACCTTGAGAATGCCGTTGAGTTTTAGCCACGGCCAAGCACCCCCGGTTCTCTCGAAATGCAGGGCCTGGACGGCCGTGCCGGCAATGGTGACCCCTTCTCCCACGTCATCCCCCTCGAAATCTTCCTCAAAAGCGGCGAGTACCCGCTTTCGCTGCGCCTCCCGCCAACTGGAGTCGTAAGTCAAAACGAGGGAGCCGGCCTGCGCTCCGGCAATGTCTATCTTGGGCGTTGCCATGGTTGCGCTGAACTTGGCATCCGACTCGCCACCGGTGTGGGCCGAGTCGGCAACGGCGATCACGCCGCTGCCCTTGGTGAACTGGTCCCGCTCCGGGCCGGCGGTCTTCTGCCAGGAAACCGGATCCACAAATGTCCAGCCGTCAAAATCGACAGCGGCGGCCGTTTCGTGGCCCGCGCCCCGCTCTGTTGTCCAGCCGGCAGGGGGCGTTGCAGTCCAGTCGGTGCCGTCCCCGACCGGATCATCCCCCGAGCTCCACGGGCCCAGCGTCAGACCGTCAAAGTCCTCCACCAAGTAGGCTCCCTCGGGCAGCTCCACCGAAAGGTGCGCCGTCTCGCTTGTTGCCTGGCCGCCAATGTTGCTTACCATGACGACGTACTCCCCGGCATCCCCGGCCTCCAGTTCAGTCAACGTCAGCGTGCTTTGCCTGCCGCCCTCAACCGGCCTGCCGTTGTGCAGCCAGAAATAATTGATCGGCTCGGTTCCCTCCGCCACCACTCGCAGTATCAAGGTGTCCTCAAGGATGGCGTTCGCCCCCTCCGGCTGCGTCACGATCCTGATCGGCTGAATGACGTCCACCGTTATCGCATTCGACTCTGCCTCGCCGGCGGCGTTGCGCGCCACTACCGTATAATCCCCCGCAGCGGCGGGGGCCACCCGGACCAGGGACAGCGTCGGGGCGGTTGCTCCTTCAATCTCCACACCATCCCGGCTCCACTGGTAGGCCAACGGCTTGCTGCCGACCGCCGCGACACTCAACTCAGCGCTGCCCCGTTCCATCACGGACAGGGATTCGGTCAACTGCGTGATCTCGGGCGGCAGCACCACAACCAGCCCGGCGATTTTGCTTTTTGCCGTGCCACCGGAATTGGACGCGACAAGATGATAAACGCCAGAGTCCGCGGCCTGCACCTTGGCCAAGCGCAGGGTGCTCTCCGTGGCCCCGTCCATCAACTCGCCGTCGTGATTCCAAGCATAGTTGATCGGGGCCGTGCCGTTCGCCACCGCCTGCAGCGTCACGGTGTCGCCAAGAATTGCGGTGGCTCCTTCCGGCTGCGTCACGATCCGAACCGGCTCGATTACCGTAAGCGTCACCGCTTCCGATGCCGCCTGGCCGGCAGCGTTGGTCACCGTTACCGAGTAATCCCCCGCATCCGCCGGTGTCACCTTGGCCAAGCGCAGCGTCGGGGCGGTCGCCCCAACGATCGCCTCGCCACCCCGGCTCCATTGGTAGGCCAACGGCTCGCTGCCAAGCGCCGCGACCGTCAACTCAACACTCTCCCCTTCGATCCCCGTCAGCGATTCCGTCAACTGTGTGATCTCCGGGGGCATCAGCACGATCAGTTCGGCGATTTCACTGATCGCCGTGCCGCCTTGGTTTTGCACGATGACGTTGTAGCTCCCCGAGTCTGCTTCCTGTGACTTGGCTAACCGCAGGATGCTCTCCGTGGCGCCCTCGACCAGTTCGCCGTCGTGATACCAATAATAACTGATTGGTTCGGTGCCCTCGGCCACCACCTGCAGCGTCACGGTGTCGCCGACGATGGCGCTGCCTCCCTCCGGCTGCGTCACGATCGTGATCGGCTCGATTACCTTGACCGTCACGACCCCTGACTCCACCTCGCCGGCGGCGTTGCTCACACTCACCGAGTAATCCCCCGCGACGGAATCGGTTACCTCGGTCAGGGACAGTCTCATGCCGGTTGCCCCCGCGATCGCCTCGCCGCCCTTGCTCCATTGATAAACAAACGGCTCGTGGCCATCTGCTGTGACCGTCAGCTCGACGCTCTCCCCCTGGATGAGGGTGAGCGATTCCGTCAACTGCGTGATCTCCGGGGGCGACATCACGGTCAACATCGCTGGCTCGCTGATTACGATGCCGGTTGCGTTCCTGACCAGGACGTTGTACGCCCCGAAATCCTTGACCTGCAGATTGGTCAGGTGGAGGGTGCTCTCCGTGCCGCCCTCGACCCATTTGCCGTCGTACATCCAAAAATACTCTATCGGTGCGGAGCCCTCGACGACCACCGTCATCTCCGGTGATTCACCGACGACCGCACGCACATCCTGCGGCTGAGTCACGATCCTGACCGGCTCGGGCATGGTCACTGATACAATACCGGACACTGCCTGGCCGGCGTTGTTGCTCACCGTGACGGTGTAGTCCCCCGTGTCTGACTGGGAGGCATCGGCCAAAGTCAGCTTCGGGCCGGTGGCCCCCTCGACTTCCGTGCCCCCCTTGCTCCACTGGTAGCTTATCGGCTCATCACCCGTCGCCGTGACGGACAGTTCGATGGTATCCCCTCTCAACACAGTTATGGATTCCGTCAACTTCGTAATCACCGGCGGGGACTCGATCGTGAGGGCCGCCGTGTCGCTAGTCTCTGTCGCGCCCCACGGATAGCCGTCGTTCGAGACGACGACGTGGTAATCGCCGGCGTCCGCCTTCTGCACATCGGGAATGGACAGGATTCTTTCAGTCCCGTCCTCGATCGGCTCATCTGCATAATACCATTGGTAGCTGATCGGGTCGGAGCCTTCAACATACACGCTCAATTCCGCGGTCTCTCCGATCGTCGAGCTGACAGCTTCCGGCTGCAAAACAATTTTGGCGGGCTGGGCCGTCGTCGGCGTGACCACCATAACCTCGATCGGAACCGAGTGCTCTTTTTGCACTTCGAAATCACTCTGAATATGTGCAGGAGAAGTGCTTGTGACCGTCACCTTATATTTACCGGCATCAGCCGGCTCGATGTTGTCCAGGGTGATGGTCGGCGTGGTGCCACCCGGTATGGCTTCGCCATCCTTCTTCCACTGGTAGGTGAGTGGTGGTGTGCCTACTGCGGTGGCAGACAAATTGACGCTTCCCCCCTCCAGCGCCCATTGCCAATTTCCCTCCACAGTCTCCGGCAGCTTGGATTTTGCCAGCTTGATGTCGATCTTGATCAGCACTGTCAACATAGCTGGGTTGCTGGTTTCCTCGCCACCCCACGGCAGCTCTTTATTGGACACAACAACATGGTAGCGCCCTGCATCCTTGCCCGTCAGGTCTTCCACGGTCAGCGTGCTTCCCGTAGCTTCCTCGATGAGCGTGCCCGCGTGATACCATGTGTACTGGATCGGCTCGGTACCGGTGGCCACCACTTCAAACTTATGGGAACCGCCGATCTCGACGATGTGGTCAACCGGCTGCGTCAAGATTTTTGCCGCAGGAACAACGACGGAAATGACCGCCTCACCCACGAGCCGGCCGTCATGGCTGATCGCCAGCTTGTAGTCCCCAGCAGCATCGGCCTCGATACCGTTCAAGCTCAATGCTGCGCTGGTTGCACCATCGATCTCCGTCCCGCCCAGGCTCCATTGGTAGGACAGAGGGGTCATGCCGGACGCCGTGACAGACAGCTCGATCGTTTCCCGTTCGTATACGGAAAGAGAGCCGGCGACTTCCGTGATTGTTGTGGACGGCTTCACTTCAAGGGTGATCGTTTCGCTGGTGTACTCGCCAAGCCGATTTTTGGCCGTAACTTGATACTCTCCAGACACCTCAACCCCCGCCTTGGGCAAGCGTAGGGGATTATCTATTTTTCCAACCTCAAGCTCGCCATTAAAATACCATTGGTAATCGATCGGCTCAGCTCCCCCCACCGTAGCAGTCAGCTCGATATCGCCTCCCGCCAAGATAGGACCGCTCTGGCTCCATTCATACGTCAACGGCTCCTCTCCAGTCACCTCCGCCGTGGCAGCCAAATCCAGCCGGTCTGCATTTGACGATGCAGTCAACTGCGTGATGGTCGGTGGCAACTCCACTTTCAATATTACCGTGTCACTGGTCACTGATCCCACAATGTTGGATACCACCACGTGATACCCCCCCGCATCTTCCTCCTCCAGATTGGTTAATTGCAGTGTGCTCCCAGTGGCACCCTCAACCAAGGCTCCCCGATGATACCATTCATAACTAATCGGCTCAGCGCCCGTTGCAACCACTTCAAAGCTAACGGTCGCGCCAAGATCAGCGCTCGCATCTCCCGGCTGCTTCACGATGGTCACCGGCTCGACCATGGCAACCGTGATCTCAGCCGAACCCACAAGCACGGGGCCCTCGCTTACCGCCAAAGTGTAATTACCCGCAG
>CAYWMH010000101.1:6847-8077 GCA_964459315.1 uncultured Verrucomicrobiota bacterium | reverse complement strand
CGAAGTAATTCATGTACTTTTTCATCTTCTGCACCTGGCTGCGCTCGATGTAATTTTCCGGGGCAGTGATCTCGAACAGGTCGGTGACGTAGTCGAGCACCTCGCGCCCGCTTGGCCAGACGGGCGTCTCGCCGCGGAGATGCTGGCGGATCTGGGTGAACAACCAGGGATTGCGGATGATGCCGCGTCCGATCATCAGGCCGCGCGCGCCGGTCTCGGCAAGCACCGACTCGGCCTTGGCCGCGGAGTAGACATTGCCGTTGGCCAACACCGGGCAGTCGGCCTCGGCGACGGCGCGCGCAATGAAGTCGTAATGCACAGCGCTGCGGTACATCTCTTTGACCGTTCGGCCATGGACGGTGAGCAGGTCGAGGTCGTGCTTCGAAAAAATCGGGAGCAACTCGTCGAACACCGCCGGGTTATCGAAGCCAAGCCGCGTCTTGACAGTGAATCGCGTATCGACCGCCTCGCGCAGCGCGCCGAGGATGCGGTCGATGCGTTCCGGCTCGCGTAGCAGGCCGCCACCGGCACATTTCTTGTAAACAATCGGCGCGGGACAACCGAGGTTGAGGGCGACCGCGGCGATGGGATGCTGCTGCAGCTCGCGCGCCGTGCGCACGAGGTCGGGGATGCTGTTGCCGATCATCTGCGCGATGACCGGCCGGCCGGTGGGGTTCTCGGTGATCGAGCGCAGAATCGGTTTTTCCAACCTCGAATCGGCATGCACGCGGAAGTATTCGGTGTAATACACGTCCGCCCCGCCGCGACTGCGGATCACCCTCCAAAACGGCAGATCGGTGACGTCCTGCATCGGGGCCAAGGCCAGCACCGGCTCGCCCCGCTGCAGCAGAGCGTCAAACTGTTCAACCTGTTTGGAGGGCGACATCGCTCTCGCGGTTTCTCCCGCTTGGCCAAGCGCTTGGCAACACCAAAACGGCGGCGGCTTGCCTTGGACAAGCGAATGTGCCGACAATGCCGCCGAAGCCATGCGCAAAATAATCTGTCATTCAATCCACCGGGCAAACGGCCGTTGCCGCCGCTTGGCCAAGCGCTTGGCCAAGCTGTTTCTCCTACCAGTCATGGCCAGTTCTCAGCTTTTCGGTGCCGGTTACGACCGGCCGTACGGTGATCCCAAACTCAGCCGCTCGGTGGTGATGGCCCCCAATGGAATGGTTGCCACCAGCCACACGCTCGCCGCCGAAGCCGGGGTGGACATACTCAAGCGGGGCG
>CAYWMH010000101.1:5869-6837 GCA_964459315.1 uncultured Verrucomicrobiota bacterium | reverse complement strand
CCGCCATCGTGTGGGATGCGAAGTCGAAAAAACTCCACGGCCTCACCGCCAGTGGCCGCTCGCCACTTGGCATTTCGCGGGATCTGATCCGCGAACGCGGGCACGACCGCATCCCGCTCAAGGGACCACTCAGCTGGTCGGTGCCGGGATGCGTGGACGGCTGGCAGATGTTGCACGACCGGTTCGGGAAACTGCCGTTGTCCAAGACGCTCGCACCGGCGGTGCGGTACGCGCGCGACGGTTTTCCGGTCACCCAGATCATCGCCGGCTACTGGAGTGGCAGTGAAGGGATCCTGGGCGAAACCCAGACTGCGAGCCGGGCGTTCCTCAACGACGTCAAGGCACCGAAGGTGGGGGAGCGGATGACCAACCGCGATCTGGCCAAAGTCTATCGCGCCATCGGCAGGGAGGGAGCGAAGGTGTTTTACGAGGGATGGATCGCCGAGGAGATGGTCCGCTACAGCGAGTCGGTCGGCGGCCTGATCACGATGGAGGATCTCAAGCGCCACACCTCGGAGTGGGTCGAGCCGGTCAGCACCAACTACCGAGGCCATGAAATCTGGGAGCTGCCGCCGCCCGGGCAGGGCATCGCCGCGCTGCAGATTTTGAACATCTTCGAGCCGCACGACATCGCCGCGATGGGGCACAACTCGGCCGACTACATCCACCTGTTCACCGAGGCCAAGAAACTGGCATTCGCCGACCGGGCCAAGTTTTACGCCGACCCGCAGGTGGAGAAAAACCTGCCGATCGCGGAGCTGATCTCCAAGCCGTACGCCGCACGGCAAGCCAAGCGCATTGACATGGCCAAGGCCGCGCAGCGTGTGCCGGCCGGTGATCCGCAGCTCAGGCAAGGCGACACGATTTACCTCACCGCAGTGGACAAGGATCGCAACGTGGTGTCGCTCATCCAGAGCACGTACTACGGCTTCGGCTCCGGCCACGTGCCCGGCAACGTCGGATTCACC
>CAYWMH010000101.1:390-5859 GCA_964459315.1 uncultured Verrucomicrobiota bacterium | reverse complement strand
GCAAAACCGGGGCACGCTGTTCGCGATGGATGACAAGCACCACAACCGTCTCGAGTCGTTCAAGCGGCCGTTCCACACGATCATTCCAGCGATGGTCACCAAGGACGGCAAGCCGGTGCTGTCGTTTGGCGTGATGGGCGGTGACATGCAGCCGCAGGGCCACGCGCAGGTGCTCGTCAACATGATCGACCACGGCATGAACGTGCAGGAGGCAACCGACGCCGCGCGCGTGCGACACGACGGATCCGAATCGGCCACCGGCGTCGTGAGGACCGACGGCGTCCGGCTGATTCTCGAGAGCTGTGGCAGCGACGAGGTCGTGGCCGAATTGTAATTACGCGGCCACTTCGTCAGCCGCGGCGGTGCGGGCGGCGGCTACCAGGCCATCCGCATCGACCACGAGAACAGCCTGCTTCATGGCGGCTCCGAGGCGCGCAAGGACGGCGCGGCGATTGGCTACTGAGCCGGTCGCGTGTACGCTTGGCCCGCGATGAATGCGCGTGAAAAAATCGTGACGCTCGAACAACTGCCCGCCTGGCGCGAGCAACTCCGCGAGAACGGCAAACGGCTGGTGGTGACCAACGGCTGCTTCGACCTGCTCCACGCCGGGCACGTGAGCTACCTCGAGCAGGCGGCGGCGCACGGCGACGTGCTGCTGGTCGGCTGCAACGGCGACGAGTCAGTGCGCGAACTCAAGGGGCCAAGCCGGCCGCTCAACGCCGAGGGCGACCGTGCCCTCGTACTGGCCGCGCTCGCTTCGGTAGGGGCAGTGGCCATTTTCCCCGAGAAACGGGCGGTCAATTTTCTTCGCTTGGCCAAGCCGGACGTCTACGTGAAGGGAGGCGACTACACGCCGGAGACGCTGGACGCCGATGAGTGCGAGGCGGTCGAGTCGGCCCGCGGGGAGATCGCGATCATCCCGTTCGTGCCGGGCAAATCGACCACATCGATCATCGAGCGAATGAACGACTGAGCATCGAATGCATTCCTTTTTGAAACGCGGATGGACTTGGCTGGCCTGTGGCTTCGCCTGGTTTGCGCTTGGCCAAGCGCCCGGCCAAGCGGCGGAGTTTGACCAACCGCCGGAGTGGGCGCGGGAGGCGATCTGGTACCAGATTTTTGTCGAGCGATTCCGCAACGGCGATTCCACCAACGATCCCCGCCCCGAATACATGCAGGGGGCCTATCCGGGATTTGTGCCGGACGACTGGCAGATCACCCCGTGGCATCAGGATTGGTATGAGCAGGAGGATTGGGCCAAGGTCGAGGGGGAGAATTTTCATAAGCTAGCGGCAGCACGGCGTTTCGGTGGAGACCTACAGGGAGTGCTCGACAAGCTCGATTACATGCAGCATCTAGGGATCACGGCCATCTATTTCAACCCGCTAAATGACTCGCCTTCGCTTCACAAATACGATGCCCGCCACTACCGACACATCGACCGGACGTTTGGCCCGGACCCGGTCGGCGACACCGTAATCATCGATGCCGAAGATCCTGTTGATCCTGCCACGTGGAAGTGGACGGCAGCAGATCAGTTGTTCTTGAAACTGATCCGCGAAGTTCATCGTCGCAACATGCGACTGATCATCGACTATTCATGGAACCACACCGGCAACACGTTCTGGGCGTGGAAAGATCTCGTGAAAAACCAAGCGGAGAGCCGGTTCCGCGACTGGTACGACATCGTCTCGTTTGACGATCCGGAGACTCCGGAAAACGAGTTTCAGTTTAAGGGCTGGCTCGGCGTGAAGACGCTGCCGGAACTCAAAAAAATCAACGTCTCCGGCAAGCGCGAGGGGCATGGTCACGTTTTCGAGGGCGACCTGCATCCGGAGGTCAAGGCGCACATCTTCAACATTACCAAGCGCTGGTTGGATCCGGACGGCGACGGCGACCCGTCGGAAGGCGTGGACGGTTTTCGGCTCGACGTCGCCACGCATGTGCCACTTGGCTTCTGGCGCGACTATCGAAAATTCGTGCGTGGGATCAATCCCGATGCCCTGCTTCTGGGCGAGGCGTGGTGGACCAAATGGCCTGACGAATTGATGGATCCGAGACCGTTTTTGCAGGGCGACATTTTCGATTCAGTCATGCATTACCAATGGTACAAGCCGGCACGACGGTTGTTTGCGCACGCAGAGGGCGGCTTGAAGCCTACCGGCTTTATCGCCGAGATGAATCGCGTGTACGCCGGTTACAGCCCGGCGCAGACCCAAAACCTGATGAACCTCGTCGCGAGCCACGATAGCCCACGGTTCGGCACCTCGTTTCAAAACAAGCACAAGTACAAATACCGCATGGGTGCTCGAGGCAATAAAGAACTCAAACTCGGTCCCCCGAGCACTGAAGTTGTCCGTGAAATGCGGATGATGTTACTGCATCAGTTCACCTTCACGAGTGCCCCGCACATATGGAGCGGGGACGAACTCGGCATGTGGGGCGCTGACGACCCCGACTGCCGCAAGCCGATCCTGTGGGATGATGTGGAGCATCTGCCGCAGGTGTTCACACCCGACGGTCAACGCCACGAGCCGATTCCGGTGAAGCCGGATACGGAGATGTTTAACTTTCAAAGAAAACTCATCACTCTCCGCAAAAAAAGACCGGATTGGACTCGCGGGCAATTGAACTACATCCTCGCGAATGACAACGCTATGACGCTGGTCTACCGTCGGAAACTTGACAAACGGGAAACATTCGTCGCATTCAATTTGTCAGGAGAGCTGCAGACCATCCGTTTGACTACGGGTGATTCAACAAAAAAGGAAATACTCGTCGAATCGAGCCCGGGTAGTGTGGCAGGTATCCGGCATGAAAGGTCGGCGACGAACCTTACGATCAGCCCCTATTCGGGAGTGGCGATCGGCGTCGAATAGTGGTTGCGATCACTTTGAGCCACTACTGTCTGAATCCGTCGTTTGGGATTTCGTTTTTTGAAACACATATAGCAGGTTGGGCTCGCTAATTACGTAAAGCCTGCCGCGATTGTCGAGCGCGATCCCTTCGGCCTTAAAAATGGTACGGTTTAGGCCAGATTTGCCGCCACGAAGCAATAGGCGGCTGGATTCGATGCCGTATTGGTTTGTCTCAACCACACACGCAGATTCGTGGCTCAGGATGAGCAGTCGTTTACGCTTGGCATCGTAATGCAGGCCGGAGATGACGCGCAGGCCGCGCCCGCCGAGGCACATAAGGAAGGCGGACGGGGCTGCATCGCTTTCCGGCTTGGGCGGGATGATCTTGAAGACGGCCGGGGAGCGTTTTTCGCGGGCGACAAAGTAGCGCTTGGCCAGTGGGTCGTACGCGATGCCCTCGAGTCCGTTGGTGGCGTTGACCTGTATTTCGGTGTTGAGCTTGGTAGCCTTTTTCCAACTGACGCCGCCGTCCTTTGGCTCGAACTCGACGAGGACGATATTGCCGCGCGCCTCCTCGGCCACGGCGAACCGGTTTTCGCCCAGCCAGACGATGCCCTCGGTGTCGTCGAACTTGTTGAGGTTGATTTTGCGCTTGAGGGATCCGTCAAGGTTCAGCTCGACGACGCGCTCGGGTGAGTCCAGCACGACGAATAGGCTGTCCCGCCCGGCGTGGTAGGTGAGGCCGGAGGCATTCTGGCTGACGCCCTCGATTACAACCGGCCCTTGAGCCAAGGTGTACTGTTCGAGGTGAAGCGACTCCTCCGCTAGGCCAAGCGCCTGGGCAAGCATCAGCAATGTCACCATGAAAATCGGTTTCATCCGAAAAAAGGTGGCAACCTACACCGTGAACCTCCCACTGTCACCCAAGTCATAAAACGAACCGGCCAAGCGCTTGGTCAAGCGGGACGCGATTCGTTTCAGAAAACTCTCAATCAACATGATTTAAAATTCAGTTTGTGGAGGTTGGTTTCGGATCGACCTTCCAATCCTTGTTCCGGCGCAGACCGTAGTACGGGTAATAATCCCATGGGACGTCTTGGCCAAGCGCCCGGGGGTCTTTTGTCTTTTTCAAATGTTCAAAAAGCCGGTTGCGCAGCTCCCCTTGCTTCTTCAAGTACTCGACGTTCCCCGCGAGGTTGTTCATCTGGTGCGGATCGTTTTTCAGGTCGTACAGTTCCTCCGCTGGGCGCATGCCAAATGCCAGCTCGGCCAGTCGTGCTACGCCGTGCTCATTACGATGCTTCATCATGAAGGTCTTCGTCGGCGAAGTGTCGATTTCCCCGAACGGGATAGCCCGCGCACAGACGGATGCATCCGGCGAACCAGATGGCCAGCGCCCTGGCTCAAAATTGTAAATGTACATGAATTCCCGGGTGCGGATAGCCCGACAAGGATAGCCTTTGCCTCCCTTGCGACAGCCGTCGTGTCGCTCCATCGCAATGAAGGCGGCAGACTTGTCTAGATAAGCTCTTAGGTTCGGCGTTGCCGAGTTGCTGAAAATGTCCATAAGGCTTTCTGCAGTCATCATGTCCGGCACCTGCAAGCCGGCCGCCGCTAGAAAAGTTGGGGCGAGGCTGCTGAGGTTCACACAGGCATCCACCGTGCGACCGGAATCCTTAATGCCTTTGGGCCAGCGGATCGCCAGGGGCACCCTCGAACCATCATCGTACAGGCTGGCCTTGGCACGCGGGAACGGCATCCCGTGATCACTCGTAACGACGATGATTGTGTTGTCCAGTTGACCGGTTTTCTCGAGTGAAGCCATCGCGCGCTCGACCATTCTGTCAAAATGTTCCACCTCGACGAGGTAATCCAACAAGTCACTACGAACGATGTCGTTATCCGGAAAGATCGGTGGCACATTCACCTTTACAGGATCTTTGCCACTGCGGATGCCCACTCCCGCCTCGAATCCGCGATGAGGCTCGTGGGTGCCCAACCAGAAACAGAAAGGTTGCCCCGGCTTCACCTCCGAGAGGAAGTCATCAAAGTTTGCCGCGTAATCCCGACCGGACATTCCCTTGCGGATCGGATTCAACCGGCGCTTGTTGAACTCGCGACCGGCCGGGTTGACTGTGCGCCCACCGGCCTGCAGGCGCCCCGGACTCCAACCCTTGCCGGTGAATCCCACTGCGTAGCCGGCCTTGCCCAGTTCCTCCGTGTAAGTGGCGAACTTCGCTGGCAGTGTGCTGTGAATGTTGCCCGCCTCCTCGAGCCGCCAGATGTGTTGGCCGGTGAGGATGGCGCTGCGTGACGGGCCACAGGTTGGCGCATCGCAAAAAGCATGGACAAACCGAAGCCCCTCCCGCGCCACACGGTCAAACGCCGGCGTCTTGATCACTGGGTCGCCGTTGGCACCGGTATGGGCATACGATTGATCATCGGAGATGCAGAACAAAATGTTTGGCCGGGATTCCTTCGCGGCAGCCGACTTGGCCATCAACAGTCCAAGCGACAAGTTCAGGCCAAACAGTAGACAGTTTACCCAGGGAGCACGTTTCAAGACTTTCATTGAGGACCGCGAAGGCTTATGCGGAATTCTGTTTTTTCA
>CAYWMH010000101.1:0-226 GCA_964459315.1 uncultured Verrucomicrobiota bacterium | reverse complement strand
TTATCCGCTTGGCCGAGCGCTTGGCTTGTTTTTGTTTGCATTGGTTCCGGATTCGGCATCGACTGTCCGCCGTTCAATTTGGATCAACCAATCGCAGTAGCTTATGCAAATCATCGACTACATCGTCCTGTTTCTCTACTTCGCCGGGATGGCTGGTATCGGCTTTTGGCTGATGCGCCAGCAGAAGAAGCAGGAGGACTTCTTCATGGCTGGCCGCAGTTTCGGC
>CAYWMH010000100.1:0-8337 GCA_964459315.1 uncultured Verrucomicrobiota bacterium | reverse complement strand
AGCACTACCTCGACACGGTAGGGGTCACTGGTTCAAGTCCAGTACTGCGCACCATTTTCCCCTCCACCCAACCCTTCCCCCCGACATCGCCTTGTCCGGGTCGCTGCGCTTGGCCAAGCGGCTTGCCGGGAAGCGGTCTGGCGCGTAGAACCGGCGGCGGTGCATTTGCTTCGATTAGCCATTCTGATTTCCCTGTTGGCGACGGCTCATGCCACGGCTGCGCCAACGGTGAAGCGGCGCGATGATACTTATCCGGTCACCGGTTCCTCCGTCCAGGAGCTGCGGCAGATGATCGACCGCAACGGCCCGGTCAACAAGGATGACGGCAAACAGTACGACGGCCTCACGGAGTGGTCGCTCACTTGGGATTACCAGCTCAAGCGGCGGGGCAAGGTCTGGATCGTGTCCGGCCGCTCCGTGCTGCTCGACATCAAGGTGCTGACGCCTCGCTGGAGCAATTTCCAGAACACTCCGGGCGCGCTGCGGACGCAGTGGCGGATTTACCGGGCCAACCTGTTGCGGCACGAGGAGGGGCACGTCAAGATCGCGGTCCGGGCAGCCGAAGCGATTGACAAATACCTCGGTGTCTGCGGTGCCTCCCTCTCGCTGGACAAGCTGAAAAGCGACATCGAGAAAAACACCACCGCCCTCCTCCTGCAATACCGCAAAATCGACCGAGGCTACGACCAGCGCACCCGCCACGGCGCCACACAGGGGGTGACCCTGAAACGGCAACCGGCCGATTGAACGCCCTCCCGCTTGGCCAAGCGCAGGCTCGGCGAGCAATGTTCATTGAGCCGAACAGCCTCTGCTGATAGGTTTTCCGGGAGCGGTTCGCCTTCGGCAACACTCATCCGTGACTAAAGACCCCATCAACAGCCGGGAATGTTTCCTGAACGCCTGCAACGGCAACGGTCTCTCGCGTCCGCCGGTTTGGCTCATGCGGCAGGCCGGTCGGTCGCTACCGGAATACCGCAAGCTGAAGGAGCAATACACCTTCCTTGAGCTGGTCAAGTCGCCCGACTTGGCGACCGAAGTCACGCTGCAGCCGCTTCGCCGGTTCCCGCTCGACGCGGCGATCCTGTTCAGCGACATCCTCGTCGTGCCGGAGGCGCTTGGCCAACCGTACCGGTTCACCGACGGAAACGGCATCCGGATGGAGTTCACGATCAACAACCGTGACGACATCGAGCGGCTGGAACCGGCCGGGCTGCGGGAGCGCTTGGCTTACACTCGCCAAGCGATGAGCCAGGTCAAACGGGAACTCGACGGGCAACAGGCGTTGCTCGGGTTCGCCGGTTCGCCCTGGACGCTGGCCAACTACATGATCGGGGGCAACTCGCAGGATACCATGCTGGCCCGGCGGCTGTACCACGAGGACCACGGCCTGTTTGAACTGCTGATGGAAAAACTGACCGACGCGGTGGCCGACTATCTGGAATTGCAGATCGAGTCGGGCGCCGATGCGGTGCAGATTTTTGACTCGATGGGCGGCTGCCTGCCGCCGTCGCACTACAACGCCGCCTCCGGGAAATGGATCGCCGAGATCGTTTCCCGCCTGGCCGGCAAGGCGCCGGTGATCCTTTTCTCCCGGGGCACACTTGGCTCGTTCGATCAACTGGTCCATACCGGCGCGCCGTTCCTGAGCGTCGACTGGACGACCGACCTTGGGGAGGTCCGCACGCGCATCCCCGACGGGATGGGCCTGCAGGGTAACCTCGACCCTGCCGTACTCACGGCCTCCCCCGAAATTGCCGCGAACGAAACCCAGCGCATCCTCAAAACCATGCGCGGATTTCACCGTTATATTTTTAACCTGGGGCACGGCGTCACCATGGATGCCCGACTCGACAGCATCGAGGCTGTCGTCAACACCGTGAGGAATTTCCAGTGAGCGAACTGTCCGTCGACCTGAATCTCGTCCGCAAATACGATGTGCCGGGGCCGAGGTATACCTCCTACCCGCCCGCGACGCGGTTCTCCGAATCGTACGACACCGACCGGCTGCACGGGTTGATCAAAGCCAACAAAGAGTCCGACCGCGACCTGTCGCTCTACTGCCACATCCCGTTCTGCGAATCGCTTTGCTGGTTCTGCGGCTGCACGACCGTCATCACCTCCCAGCACCGGGAAGGGACGGATTACCTCGATTACCTCGACCGGGAGATGACCGCGTTTTGCGAAGAAGGCATCGGCGACCGGCGAGTGGTCCAGATGCACCTCGGCGGCGGCACGCCGACTTTCCTCCAGCCGGACGAGATCAGGCGACTCGGCTCGATCCTGCATCGGCATTTCGGGGACGCCCCCGGATGTGAGGCCGGCGTCGAGGTCGACCCGCGCGGGCTGACCCACGAACACGTCACCGCGCTTTGGGAGGCCGGCTTCAACCGGGCCTCGATGGGCGTGCAGGACAACAACCTGAAGGTCCAGGAGGCGGTACACCGGATTCAACCGATGGAGATCACCCGCCAAAGCGTGGAGTGGCTGCGGGAGACCGGGTTTCATTCGGTCAACATCGACCTGATTTACGGGCTCCCCCACCAGACGGAAGCCTCCTTTGAACAGACGCTCGACGAGATCATCGGGCTGTCGCCGAACCGGCTGGCGGTGTTCAGCTACGCCCACGTGCCGTGGATCAAGCCGGCTCAAAAGATCCTCGAGCAAAAAAATCTCCCCACCCCGGAAACCAAGCTCAACTTGCTCAAGTTGATCATCGAGAAGCTGAGCGCCGAGGGGTACGTCTACATCGGCATGGATCACTTCGCGCGCCCGGACGACGAACTGGCGGTGGCCCAGGGCGAGAAGACTCTCCAACGCAATTTCCAAGGATACAGCACGCACGGCGGCGCGGACATCCACGCATTCGGGATGTCATCCGTCTCGCAAATCCCTAACGCCTATTGGCAGAATATCAAGGAACTGGACGGCTACCGCCGCGCGGTGGACGACGGCGTGATGCCGGTGGCCAAGGCCTGCCTCGTGTCCGACGCAGAGAAACAGATCCGCACCGTGATCACACGGCTGATGTGCGACCTGAGCCTCGACTACGACGACTTGTCGGCGCGGATCGGCATCGACTTCCGCGAGGCGTTCGCCGGGGTCATCGAGGGGTTGCGCGACATGGCGGACGACGGCCTGGTGCGGCTCGACGCCTCGGGGCTCGCTGTCACTGCCGCGGGACGGCTGTTCATCCGGAACATTGCGATGCGGTTCGACCCAGCAATCGAGACGACCAGCACCCCCCGATACTCGAGGACCATTTGAAACCGGTGGCGATCATAGGCGGCGGGATCACCGGCCTGACGGCCGCGTTCCGGCTGCAACAGCGCGGCAGCCCCGCCGGCCTTTTTGAGGCGGCCGACCGTGTCGGCGGTGTCATTCAAACCGTGCGGGAAGGCGCCTACCTGGCCGAGTGCGGCCCGAACACCATCCTCGAGACCTCCCCGCTCATCGGCGAACTGGCCGCGGCGCTTGGCCTGGAGGAGCGCCGCATCGACACCAGCGACTCGGCCGAAAACCGGTACATCGTTCACAACAAGCGCCCGGTCAAGCTCCCCACCTCGCCGCTTGGCTTTTTGGCGTCTCCGCTGTTCTCATGCAGGGCCAAGGCGCGGCTGCTCGCCGAGCCGTTCATCCGCCGCGCGCCCGCCGACACGGAGGAAAACTTGGCCCAGTTTGTCCGGCGACGCGTCGGTCGCGAGTTTCTGGAGTACGCCATCAACCCGTTCGTCGCCGGCGTCTATGCCGGCGCGCCGGAAACCTTGTCAGTGCGCGAGGCGTTCCCCAAGCTGCACGCGCTGGAGCAACGGTACGGCTCCCTCATCCTCGGCCAACTCCTCGGTGCCCGCGAACGGAAACGCAGCGGGAGCGTCTCCAAGCAAAACGCGCCCAAGTTCTCCTTCGATCACGGACTGGAAACCTTGACCACCGCGCTTGCCCAACGGCTGAAGGAACAGATTCGCACCGGCCAGGCGATCGGCAAGCTCACCCGACACAACAACACGTGGTCGCTTGGCCAAGCGGGGGAATACTCCGCCGTGCTGTTGGCGTTGCCGGCGTTCCGGCTGGCGGAGTTGCAACTCAGCCACAAGGCGAAACCGATCAGCCTGTCGATGCTCGCCGACATTCAGTACGCCCCCGTGGCCAGCGTCGTGCTGGGCTTCCGCCGGGAGGACGTGGCACATCCGCTGGACGGGTTCGGCGCCCTGAACCCGGAGGTGGAACAACTGAACTCGCTGGGGACAATTTTTTCCTCCTCCCTATTCCCGGGCCGCGCCCCGCTTGGCCAAGTGCTGTTGACGAGCTACATCGGCGGCCTGCGCGCCCCGCATCTCGTCACAAAAAACCCGGACGAAATCTGCGATCTCGTCATGGAAGACTTGAGGATCGTTTTGGGTGTCAACGGCGAACCGACCTACCGGCACGTCTTCGTGCACCGCCGGGCCATTCCCCAATACGACGTCGGCTTCGGCCGATTCAAGGCGCTCATGAACGAACTGGAGCAGGAGGTCAGCGGTCTGTACTTTGCCGGGCATTGCCGCGACGGGGTTTCACTGACGGACTCCATCGTCTCCGGCCACAAGGCCGCCGACAGGATCGCCGACAACCTTAAACAGAGAGACTGAAATGAGTGACAAAAAAGGAGTTTTGCTGGTTAACCTTGGATCGCCCGACTCGCCGGCCGTGGGGAATGTGCGTCGTTACCTGCGCGAATTCCTGATGGACGGGAGGGTGATGGACATCCCGTGGCTAACCCGATTTTTTGTGGTTCATTTCGCGATCCTGCCCACCCGACCGAGGGAGTCCGCCGAGGCTTACCGGAAGGTCTGGCTACCCGAGGGCAGCCCGCTCGTGGTCACCAGCAAGAACGTCCGCGAACAACTACAGACCCGGGTGGATGTCCCGGTCGAGCTGGCCATGCGCTACCAGAATCCAAGCATCGAGTTGGCCGTCGACAACCTGCTAAATAGTGGGGTAAACAAAATCCTGCTGATTCCGCTCTTCCCCCATTACGCCATGTCCAGCTACGAGACCGCGGTGGAAAAAACCAAAACCGTCCTGCACGGCAGGGCACCCGGCGTGAAGCTGGTTGTGCAACCGCCGTTCTTCGACCAACCTGACTACATCCGGGCGCTGGTCGCGAGCGCCAGCGAGACGCTCGATCGTGGATACGACCACCTGCTGTTCAGCTTCCACGGGCTGCCGGAGCGGCAATTGAGAAAAACTGACCCAAGCGGCCGCCACTGTCTCGCGGCCAACGACTGCTGCGCCGGCAGCCATCCGGCGCACGGCACCTGCTATCGCGCGCAATGCTTCAAGACCGTGGAGGCCTTCGTGCAAGCCGCCGGAGTGCCGCCAGAAAATTATTCCGTGGCATTCCAGTCCCGGCTGGGCCGTGATCCGTGGTTGCAGCCGTACACTGACCTCGAGATGCCGCGCCTGGCCAAGCAAGGCGTCAAGCGCATGCTGGTCATCTGCCCGGCGTTTGTCAGCGACTGCCTCGAAACCATCGAGGAGATCGGTATGAGGGCGAAGGAAACCTTCACCGAGGCCGGAGGGGAAAGCCTCGAGCTTGTGCCGTGCATGAACGAGCATCCGCTATGGATCAAGGCGCTCGAAAACATGGTTACCAACTTCCACTCACCCGATTCTCAGACGGCGAAACCAGTACACAATTAAATTTTGATTGCCCCGCGTTTAGATGTATCAATGTTGTCTTTGGCACAGCCGGCAAAATGATCGACACCATGTACTATCGAATCCTGAACCTTCACCATTGCCTCCGCTACGCTACCTTGCGCCTGATGAAATTATTCAAGTTCTACTCTTTTGCAGGCGCCTAACCAGAAAATATTCCTTGGTTGAGCACAAGTAACTAGTGCCGTATTTTACTGAGCAGCTTTTAACTTTCGATTATTGATAAATATTTTTACAGATAATATAATAAATATCAAGCTCAAAATACAAGTTATAGATTTTGAATATATTGCAAGTTGATTTTCAGACTCTTTACCTAATAGCATATTAACAGTGTCTTTGGCCGTTGCTCCAAACCCTGCTAAGGCAATAACTACATTAATATGCATTGCGATTTTAAGGAACTTCTGATTGAAGCTTGCAATAGATAACAAAAATATCGGAGTCCCTAAAAATGCCGGGATCATTGCAGTAATGCTAACTCCTCCAGATTTGAAGTAGCCAAATAAACCTGTCAATATGAGAGCTAAACCATAAAAAATACCAACATAAATCATAACGGAAAAAGCTTAAGCATTAGCATTAAAAATTTCAAAGAATCTTTAACATAAAAACCAAGATATTGATGAACTGAAATCATTAGAATGGTTAAAACAGCCATAAAAAGCTTGGTGTTTGAAAGGAAGCAATACCACTTATCGCCGCCTGCAAGACCAACATGATTCTGTACACCACAGCACTTGCTGCTCATCCTTTCCTGCATTCCGTAGACCAAATGGCCCGGTGTGACATAAGGCATCCCAATCAGCCCAAAGAAAACTTGGCCAAGCATTTGACCAAGCGATTCTCGTCACTTCTGGCAAGTGCGGGCCGAACTCATTGACCATGGTTCCAGTCCTGGGAAAAATCGCGGCCGCGGATGTAGTTGCCGACCTTCACGAACTCGGTGTGACCGTCGGCGAACAGGATCGGTTCTCCGTCCGCGCCATGCGGATCGGTCTTGTCAGGATAATTGTTGATCGCGCCCAAGCCCCCGAAGTCGGCCTGCCGGATCAGCCACACGATCCCCGGGTTGGACTTGGTTCCCTTTTTGCCGAATGATGGTGTCTTGTAAACGTAAGTCTGCACGGAGGTCTGCGTCTTGAGGACGGTGGGCGCCTTCCAGGTGCGGCCGTTCCAGGCGCGCAGGGTCGTCGTCACGCTGTTGTCCCCGCCCATGAACCCCCACGGCTCGTAGCTGTGCCCCGGGCTGTGGCCCTTCGTGGCGGCCATCACCCGCAAATCCTTCACCTCCCGCTTGCCGAGGTAACGCGATTGGCTCTTGGGGAGGAAGTCCCGCTTGGCCTCCGCACGGATGTAGTTCCGGGTGGACGGACAGATGAAAAGTTTCTTGTCGGGAATATACCCCGGATAGAGCCAGTTCAGGTTGTCGTCCCCGGGGCTTTCGCAACCGGTGAGCCGTCCGAGGCTGTCGTCGTCCGCGTACATCTGGGAACCGAGCCCCATCTGCTTGAGGTTGTTCATGCAGGTGGTGACCCACGCCTTGCGCTTGGCCAGGGAGAGTGCCGGCAACAGCAGTGCGGCCAGGATCGCGATGATGGCAATCACCACGAGCAGTTCAATCAAAGTGAATCCCCTTCGCATAGCCAGGCGGAACCATCGCACCGGTTGAAAAAAAAGCAACCGCCCGTTGCCGGGCGGTTGCGTCCGTGTATCCTGATGCGCTTGGCCTGGGCGCTACTTGGTGGTGATGGCCACGTCGTCGATGAACCAGCCGGCCTGCGGGCCGTTGTCCTGCCCACCATCAGTTGAGAAGTTGAATTCTAACCGAATCTTTTGACCAAGTGCTTCAGCCGGAATCTTCGCCTTCTCAAGACGCCATTGCTTCGCCTCCCCGCCGCGAATCCAGATGGGATCATCGACCAACCAGTCCCCCTCCTCGTCTAGGATGATGATCTGGCACCAGTCCATAAGCTCGCCGTCGAGCGGCGGTTCGCAGTCGCGATAGCTCCAGAATTCGAGCCTCGCGTTGTCCTTGCCGGTCAGGTCGATGACCGGGGAGACGAGGTAGACGTCGGTGTAATCTGCGTAATCCTTGGCCAAGTCGGTGCCGTAGACGTTGACCGGGCTGTGGGCCACTCCCGGGCCGTTGGTCGGCTTACCCAATTCCCACAAAGTGCCGCTCTCGCCCAGATCGGAAGCTTCCCAACCCTTGGCCCCGGACTCGAAGTCGTCGAAGAACAGCGGCGGCTTCGCAAGCTGTGCCACCCGGTAAATCGCCGAGGCACCCAGGCCGGTGTCGGTGTACGAGGTGTTGTCCCCGGCCGCGCCACCCTCCGGGTAGGCGTCGGCGATAGTCTGCCACGACGCATTGAGCGTGGCCTGCCGCTGCACCTGGTAAATGTTCCCCGCGGTCGAGTTCCAGTCGAAACTGAAGCCCGCGCCGCCACCGGAAACCCGGCTGGAATGCAGCACGATCTCCGGCACTGCGGCACCGGCAAACGCAGACCCCACCGGCACAGTGTCGAGGTGTTTGCCAATGCTGATGTACAGGTCGTCGAACAGCAGGTTGCCCACGCCGGCATTTAATCCCGAGCTCATGACCAGTAGGGACATCAGGTCGGCCTTCGGCTTCCCAAG
>CAYWMH010000099.1:0-8515 GCA_964459315.1 uncultured Verrucomicrobiota bacterium | reverse complement strand
GGTCGGCACAAGGGCGATTCACCGTTTCACCCGCGCCGTTTGCTAGCAGGGCTATTCCGACGCGCTGCTGCCGGCCGAACTCCGCGAGGCCAACCCGCTGGGCATCCGCCGCCTGGTTGACGGGAAAAGTCAGTTGATATGACCAGCACGCTGATCATTCTTCCGACGTTCAACGAGGCGGAAAACCTTCAGCCGATGGCGGAGCGGTTGCTGGCGCTGGAGCCGGCGCTCGAGGTGTTGGTCGTGGACGACAACTCGCCGGACGGCACCGGGGAGATCGCGGACGGCTTGGCAAAGGTGAATGATCGGTTTCACGTGCTGCATCGGCAGGAGAAGGACGGGCTGGGCCGGGCGTACTGTGCCGGGTTCGCGTGGGCGCTGGAGCACGGCTACGAGTTTGTCTTCGAGATGGACTGCGACTTCTCCCACGACCCGCAAGACATCCCGCGATTCATCGATAAGGCCAACGCGGAGAATGCCGACCTGGTTCTCGGCTCGCGTTACTGCGAGGGGATTCGGGTGATCAACTGGCCGATCAGCCGGTTGCTGCTCAGCATTTGCGCGGCGCGTTACGTGAAGACCATCACCGGCATGCCGTTCACCGACCCGACAGGCGGCTTCAAATGTTTCCGGCGGGGGGCGCTGGAGGCGATCGACCTCGACCGTGTCCGGGCTAACGGCTACAGTTTTCAGATCGAGTTAACGCACATCTTGTGGCGTACCGGCCACGTGATCTCCGAGGTGCCGATCATCTTCACCGACCGGTTCATCGGCACCTCAAAGATGAGCGGCAAAATCGTCCGCGAGGCGATCTGGATGGTGTGGCGGCTCTGGCTGCAAAACGGCCTGCGCCGCTGGCCAAGAAAGAAGAAATGACCGGGCGCTTGCCCAAGCGCCGGGTCAGAGCGTCACGGTTTCGGTCATCTCGGCTTGGGGGGAATCGTCAAGCTGGATGGCGTCGATCCCAGCTTGGCCAAGCGCGGCCGCGACGGTTTCCCGCGCGATCTCCGGCGTGTTGCAGTCGCGGCTAAGGTGGCCTAGCGTGACATGGCGCAGCGTGCCGTTGGCCAGCGTTTCGACCGCCTCTGCGGTGGCGGCGTTTGAAAGGTGGCCGTGGCGGCTCATGATGCGCTGCTTGATGGCCCAAGGGCGGCGCGTGTCCTCCTGCAAAAGGTTCAGGTCGTAGTTGGCCTCGATGAACAGGGCGCTCACTCCGCGCACGCGCTCGAGCACCAGCCGTGTCGCTTGGCCAAGGTCGGTCAGCACACCAACCCCGCCGTCGGCCGTTTTCACGTGGAAGCCAACCGGATCCTGCGCATCGTGCGGCACCGGAAACGTCTCGGCCACCACATCGCCAATCTCGAACGGTTCGCCGGTCACGAATTGCCGGATGTCGAGGCGGGTCTCCATCTTGAAACGCAGTTCGTCCGCGGTGAGCCGGTTGCAGTAGACTGGAATCTCTAGCTTGGCGCAAAGCGCCTTGAGGCCCTGCGTGTGGTCGGTGTGCTCGTGGGTGAGCAGGATGCCGTCGAGCGTCTCTGGCGACCGGCCCAGCTGGGCCAGGCGCAGGCGAATCTGGCGGCCGCTGAGGCCGGCATCGATCAGCAGCCGCGTCTGCTCCGTCTCAAGATAGGAGGCGTTTCCCCCGGAACCGCTCCCCAAAACCGTGAACCGTGTTGGCACAGCGCGACTGTAAACGCGCGGGAAAGGCACGGCAATGGAGTGCAAAAAAAAGTTGTTCACAAACCGGCTCACAGGGTGGAGTTGGCATGAATTTGATGAAGCACATTTTATGCCTTATTCTCCTTGAATCGGCCCGGCTAAGTTCCTACTTTCGGCGCGTGGCACAGCAGGGATTCCAGATGTCGCAGAAGATGTCGCTCAACCAAGTGTTGGCGCCGCAGCTTCAGCAATCCCTTAACCTCTTGCAGGCCCCCATGCTGGAACTCAAGGCTATGGTGGACCAGGAATTGCAGCTTAACCCGGTGCTGGAGGAGCAAGCCGCCCTCGACGCGGAGGCGGCTGAACGGGGGGAGGCACCCGAGTCGCCGGAGCCGAAGGCCGACCTGGCCGAGCCGCCGAGCGACACGCAGTACGACCCGACCGACGAGAGCAACGCCTCGGAGCCGGTTGACGATTTCCAAAAGGAGATCAACCAGTTGATCGAGCTGGACCAGGAGTGGCGCGACCATTTCTCCAGCACCAGCATCCCGTCGCGCAACTCGAAGCAGGAGGATGAGAAACGACAGTTCATGCTCGACTCGGTGACGACCAGCCAGTCGCTGCAGGAATTCCTGCTGGAGCAGGCCCGTTTGTCGGATTTTAGTGATGAAAAATTTCAGGTTGCCGAATTGATCATTGGCAACATCGATGATACCGGCTTCCTGCAATCGAGTGTTGATGAATTGGTGTTTTCCAGTGGTCGGTCGAGCCGCGATATCGAGTCGGTGCTGGAGGTGGTGCAGGCGTTTCATCCGCCGGGAGTGGGGGCGCGCGACCTACGCGAATGCCTGATGCTCCAGCTCGAGCGGGCGAGGCGCGACGACTCGCTTGAATATCGGATCATCCGGGATTGCATGGACGAACTGGGCCGCCGGCGTATCCGCGAGATTGCGCGAAAGGTCGAGGAAACGGTCGACGCCGTCCAGGACGCCGTGGAACGCATCGGCAACCTGGAGCCGAAGCCGGGCCGCGAATATCTGCCCGAGACCAACCAGTACGTTGTGCCGGAGATCTTCATCTCGCGCGCCGCCGACGGCGGGTGGAAGGCCGTCTCGAACAACGAGTACATCCCCCGCCTGCGCATCAGCAACGCCTACAAGGACCTCATGGCGCAGGCTACCACTTCGGGCGACGTGCGCGACTATATCCGGGACAAGATTCGTTCCGGGAAATTCCTGCTCAAGAGCATCCACCAGCGGCAGTCCACCATCATGAACATTGTTCATGAAATCCTGAAGCGGCAGGGGGAGTTCATGGAGAACGGCCCGTCGCACCTGCGCCCGATGACCATGTCGCAGGTGGCCGATGCCGTCGGCGTGCACGAGACCACCGTTAGCCGGGCGGTCTCCGGCAAATACGTCGAGACCCCCCACGGCGTGCTGGAGATGAAATACTTCTTCACCTCCGGCTTGGCCTCGAGGGATGGCTCCAGCCTGGCCAACACCAGTGTCAAGGAGATGCTCGGTGAACTGGTCAAGAAGGAGGACGCCACCAAGCCGCTCTCTGACGAGGACTTGGTCAAGCTTTTCAAGGACAAGGGCATCAAGATTGCCCGCCGCACAGTTGCCAAGTACCGGGCTGAATTGAACATCCTGCCGTCACACCTTCGGCGTGTCTATTGACATCCTTGGACAAGTGCAATTTTCCGGTTGCCAACAATGAATAGCATAGGGATAATCCCCGTCCGGGTTCAATTTACGACAATGAAAAAGACAATCACCATAATAGCTGCTCTCATCGCCCTGGGCCTAAACGGCCGGGCGGAGGACAAAGTGGATTTTGCCAAGTCGATCCAGGGCGTACTTGAGGCCCGCTGCATCGACTGCCACGGTCCAAAAAAACAAAAGGGTGACCTTCGGCTTGACAGCAAGGAGGCGGCGTTGGAGGAGGTTGTTCAATCTGGTAAATCCGCCGAGAGCGAACTGTTCAAGCGCATCTCGCTCCCTGCAGACCATGAGGACATCATGCCGCCCAAGGGCGATCCTTTGGCCAAGGAGCAGATTGAGCTTGTCAAGAAGTGGATCGACGAAGGGGCCAACTGGCCGGATGGACTGGTGCTGTTGAGCGCCAAGGATCGCGCCGAAGCCAAGGCCGCCGCCGCACGACTGCCTGAGCCGGAGATCAAGGAAGTTCCCGTGTCCGCCGCCGAGAAGGCAGCTATCACCAAACTGAGTTCCGGAGAAGGTATGGGAGAAAAGTATGCAGCTCCGCTGGTCATGGCACTTGCACAGGACACCAAGCTGATTTACGCCAACTTCCGACTCGTCGGTAAGAACGTTAATGATGGGCACTTGGCACCGTTGGCTGACATCCAGAATTTGAGCGAACTGGATTTGGGCAACACTCAGGTCACCGCGGCGGGACTCAAGCACATCAGCAAAGCTAACAGCCTCACCAAGCTCAGCCTGGCCAATACCGCCATCGACGACGCGGCGCTGAAAAAGATCGAGGGCCTTCCCAACCTGATGTCGCTCAACCTCTACAACACCAAGGTGACCGACGCCGGTCTGGCGAGCCTCAAGAACATGAAGTTCCTGCGCAAGGTATACGCTTGGCAGAGCGGCGTCACCGAGCAGGGCGCGGCCGAGTTGAAGAAGGCCCTGCCGAACATCGACGTCAACCTCGGCTTCAAACTCGCCAAGGCCGAGCCCAAGAAGGAGGAGAAAAAAGAAGAGCCGAAGCCGGTTGCCTTCAACAAAAAATGCCCGGTCAGCGGCAAGGATGTCGATCCGGCCAAGCTGTTTGCCATCAACTTCTGCTGCAACAACTGCCTTGGTAGCTTCACCAAGGAACCGGCCAAGCACATCGCCAAGGTCAAGGGGCCGGACAATGAAAAATGCCCGCTCAGCGGCAAGGACATCGACGCGTCCAAAAAATTCGTGATCGGCTTCTGTTGCGGCAACTGCCTGGGTGATTTCACCAAGGATCCAGCCAAGCATATCGCCAAGGTGAAGAAATAACCGGCGACCTATTCCCCGAAAAGCCCCGGCTGATGGTGCCTGGGCTTTTTTTGTAGCGCTTGGCCAATCGCTTGCCGTGTACGGCTGCCGCCGTTACCTTGGCCAAGCGTTTGGTTTCTATGGATGAGTTGCAGGAACAGTTTGATGACGCCACGTTCGCCTTCAGTCAGGGTGAATACGGGCAGGCGGTCGCCGGGTTCGAGGCGATCCTCGCGGCGGACGAAAACCATTTCGACGCCCGGATGTCGCTCAGCATGGCATTGTGCCGACTGGAGCAGTACGAGCGGGCGATCGCGGAGGGTCACAAGGCCGAGAAATTGCGCCCCAACGACCAGTTGGTGCACACGAACCTCTCTTTGTTTTACGTGAAAATCGGCAACAAGGAGGCGGCCGAGCACCACGGGCTGCAGTCGAAGATCGCCTCGTGGAAGCAGCCCGGCGCGACGGCAGCGCCGGCCGAGGCGGAAGGGGAATTGCAAATGGCTCAGCCGAAGGCGGAGTCGTTCAAGCTGCCGGGCAAGTTCCCCGACATGCCGTGGAGGAAGAACCGCGACAAGGGCCAATCCGAGGACGCAGTCGAAGAGTGACGGATTTGTGAGGGTTGACGCGAGCTACGAACTGCGTGATGGCGGTGGCATCCAGCGCACGGTTGGAGAGCGTGAGGTTGGGCTGTTCCAGCAGGGCGAAGCGGTGTGTGCGATCGACGGCGTCTGCCCGCACGTCGGCGGACCGCTGGGCGAGGGCATCGTCGAGAACGGCAAGGTGTACTGCCCTCTCCACGGCTGGCCGTTTGATCTGCGCACCGGCCAGTGCGAGACGAACCCAAACGCAAAGGTGGATTGCTTTGAAACCAAGGTGGAGGGCGGCGAGGTGTTCGTTCGTTTGACAAAATAATTTGACGATGAAATCCGCGTATGAACTGGCGATGGAACGGTTGGAGAAAGAGTCTCCGACGCAGGCGTTATCCGATGAACAAAAAGCCAAGCTGGCTGAGATCAGCAAGGTTTACGAGGCGAAGATTGCCGACCGGGAGGTGTTTCTCAACGGCGAGATCGCCAAGGCCGAGGCGGCGGGCGAGTTCGAGGCGATCGAGCAGTTAAATAAGCAACTGGCCAGTGAACGCAAGGTGCTCGAGGAGGAACTCGAGCAGAAGAAAAACGATCTTCGCGCTTAACAGTCGTTCTCCGCGATCTCGAAACGACATAGTGCGGCGACCATCAGCGAGTGGCTGATCGTGCCGTTGCCGATGAGCTTCGCGATTTCCCCGAGTGGTACGAGCCGCGTGACCAAGTCCTCCCCGGCGTCGAGTTGGGTGTCGTGCTGCTTGGCGGCGTTGCGGATTACGGTGGTGTGGACCTTGTTGTTCATGATTGCCGGGTTGGCGTACACGAAGCCGACGGATTCCGGTGCGTCGCCGGCGTAGCCGGTTTCCTCGCGCAGCTCGCGCGCTGCCGTTTCCAGTGGGCCTTCGCCTGGATCGATCATGCCGCCGGGCAATTCCAGTTCGATCAGGTTGGTGCCCTGCCGGTATTGCTCGATCATCACCAGTTGATTGTCCGTTGTAAGGGCGATGATATTGCACCAATCGACCGACTCGATGACGAAAAACTCGTGCTCGTCGCCGGTGCGGGGGGAGGCGCGCCGGTCGGCGCGCACCTTGAAAATTTGGTAGTCACCGGCGCAGCGGCTCGCCTTAAGCGGCCAGGGGGTCAGTTCCGGGTTGTCAATCGGCATCGGATTGTTCCTTGGCGGCCCAGCCTTGGCGCATGAGTTGGAGCAGGTGGGTCATGGCTTCCTCGCGTGAGACATTGCGCACCTTGGCCAATTGTTCAGAGCGCTTGGCCAATTGCGCCGCCATTTCGGGGACCTTGGCCTCGGGGCAACCGATCGTCGCCAGCAGTTTGGCCAAGTCGTTGATGTCATCAGGTTGGCTCACGCGGGGCGGGGCGGCGCTTGGCCAAGGTCAGGCCACGCGGATGCGGGTAACCTCCACGCGTTCCCGCGGCTTGCTGTTCTCGCCGCTTGCGCTTGGCCCAACCGGCGTGTCGCCGATGTCCCCCAGTGTCTCGTCGCCCTCCGTCAATTGGCCAAAGGCGGTGTATTGGCCGTCGAGGAAATCTGCCTTGTCGAGGCAGACGAAAAATTGGCTGCCGGCGGAGTCGGGATCCTGTGAACGGGCCATCGAGATGACACCGCGCACGTGCGGCCGGTCGTTAAACTCAGCCTTGATCGAGTGGCCTGGCCCGCCGGTGCCCCACAGGTTCTCAAGTGACTCGTCCTTGGTTTGGGGGTCGCCACCCTGGATCATGAACCCGGCCATGATCCGGTGGAAACAGGTGCCGTCGTAAAAGCCGTCGTTGGCGAGCTTGGTGAAGTTGGCCACCGTGCCGGGGGCGACTTCGGGCCAAAGCTCAATGCTTATGCTGCCCTTGGTGGTCTCGATGGTTGCGGTTGGGGTTGGGTTTTCGCTCATGTGAAAGTCAATGTCAGTCGGCCAGTGAAACGTGATCGGCGCTCGGGAATTTCTTGGGCAACGCCTGAGTGACCTTGCCGGTGGCGAGCCACTCGGCCGCGCGGTTGATCGTGGCGATAAAGCCGACGCATTGGAGCGCCTTGCCGTTCTCGTGGCCCATCGGCGTGTGGAAAATAAGGCCCTTGCCGTACCGGATGGTCAGCATCATTGGTTCGTGGCGCTTGCTCTTGGCGCTGTAGGCGGTGGCGAGGATGGTCATGTTCTCGGCGGGACCGCGGAGGGAGTCGTACAACTCGTCCTGCGCGTGCATCCACTCGGCCGGCATGCCGTGGGTGACTGGGTGGGAGGCGTCGCGGATGACGATTTTGAATGCGTGCTGCGGGCCGTGGCTGCCGCCGGAGCCCGGTTGCGTGTTGCGGATGAGGTCGCCCCTGTCGTTGTAATAGACGTACGGCCCGTGTTTCTCGGTGCGGCCGCCCCAGCCGCCGAGGCCGATCATCCGGTTGTACTCGAGCCAACTCGGGAACGAGTTGTTGGCGGCATGGACCGGGATGAATCGCCCGCCGTTGCTCATGTATTTCTCGAACGCCCGCTTTACCGGCTTCGGCCACTCTTCGCCGTTGTAATTGCTGACGACCACGTCGTACTGGTCGAACGCCGGGCGGAAGGCGTCCCACTTGGCCTGAAACTCCTTGCGAATTTTTTTGGCAGCCTCAGCCGCCTTGGCCTTTTGGCTCTCGCTCAGGTTGCGCGGTGGGCGGGGGGCGCGCGGTGGGGAGGTGATCACATCGACCTCGAACAACTCGGTCTTCTCCATCTGCGCCTTCATGTACGGCGTCATGGCTTTCCAGTTGTGGTTGTTCTGACCGTCGACGAACAGAATACTGATTTTTTCAGCAGTCGCCGGGCTTGTCGCGGCCGCCAAGAGCAGGGCGGCTGCGATCCATTTTAGGGGAGTCATTGCGCGAGGCATCGTGGCGCGACAGTGACGGCAACCGCCTTGATTCGCAAGCCAAAAGCCGGATGCTCGACTCCGCATTTTTCGTCGGGCAGTCTCCCGCCGTTGATCGGCGCGAAACAACTTGGCCAAGCGCGGTGGTTGCTGGCGGCAATGGCGGGGCTGGCCTTGGCGATGGCCTTCCCGGAGCCGCGCTGGTTTGGTCTCGCCTGGCTGGTGCCGGGCGTTTGGTTGGCAGTCGTGGCCGGGGAACGGCGTTGGCGTTTGTTCGGCTTGGCCTTTGTCGCGGCGCTGGTGTTCCGCTTGGTGTCGCTACGGTTCCTTCTGGCCATGCCGCACACGGCCGGGGCGATCAGCGGGCTGCCGCCCAGGCACCACTCGAGCGGGCTGGCGGCGCTGGCC
>CAYWMH010000098.1:0-8615 GCA_964459315.1 uncultured Verrucomicrobiota bacterium | reverse complement strand
GGAGCCTCGAGAACACCCCGAGCCAGATGAACTGGGTCGGCGACCAGTTGCTCGGCTTCGACCGCATCATCCCGCCGGACGAAATCAAGGCCCACCTCAACGAGATTCGGCCGGGCGACATTCGGCGCGTGGCCAACGATTTTTTCCGGCCGGAACGCCTCTGCCTATCACTCGTCAGCCCGCTCAAGAACGACCGAGGCCTGCGCAAACTGCTCGAGATTTGACCACCGATGCCGTGCCCTCTGATACAGGAAATCGAGACACGACACACGCCGGAGTCGCTCACCGCGCGGCTGCACGCCGAGCCGGGGGCGATCCTGCTGCGCTCCGGAACGATGGAGCACGGCGAACGCTTCAGCCTCGTCGCCGCCCGGCCGTTCCTGCTGTTTGAGTCGCACGGCTCACGCTGCGAAATCGAGTCGACCGCCGGCCAACGTACGCTGTTCGGGAGCCCGTGGAAACTGCTCGAGAGCCTCGCCAACCGCTATGAACTGCTGGAGGAGATCGACCTGCCGTTTCCGCTCGGCGGCTGCTTCGGCTACTTCGGCTACGAGCTGAAACAGTTCACCGAGCCGCACCTGCCGCTGACCACCCGCAACGACCTTGAGCTGCCGGAGTGCAGCGTCGGCTTTTATGACAGCCTCGTCGTGTTCGACCACCACCTCGACAAGGCATGGATCATCTCCACCGGCCTCGGCGAGGAGGGCGACCGCGATGACGACCGCGCCCAGGCCGCCGCCGACTTTTGGCGCGGGCAACTCGGCTCGGCTGGCCAAGCGCCCGATGACAGGCCGCCGCTTGGCCAAGCGCCGGCGCCGCAGGTCACCTCGACGATGTCGCGCGACGACTACTGCGCCGGCGTGCGGCGGATCATCGACTACATCTGGCAGGGCGACATTTACCAGGCCAACCTCACGCATCGTCTGGCCGCAAAGGTGGGCGTCGACGGCTGGACTCTGTTTCAGCGCCTAGCCACCGCGTCGCCTGCACCGTTTTCCGGCTTCATGCAGTGCGGCGGTTTTCAGGTCGCCAGCTCGTCGCCGGAGCAGTTCCTGCGGCTGAGCGGCAACCACGTGACCACCCGGCCGATCAAGGGCACGCGTCCGCGCGGCACCACGCCCGACCTCGACGCGCGGCTCGGCTACGAGCTGCAAACCAGCGCCAAGGACCGAGCCGAACTGGTAATGATCACAGACCTGCTCCGCAACGACCTCGGCCGGTTCTGCGAATACGGCTCGGTGACCGTGCCGGATCTGGCCAAGCTCGAGCGGTTCGCCCAGGTGCAGCATCTCGTCTCGACCGTGGAAGGGCGGCTGCGCCCGGGTGTCACGCACCTGCAGGCACTGGCCGCCTGCTTCCCCGGCGGCAGCATCACCGGCGCGCCGAAGATCCGCGCAATGGAAATCATCGACGAACTCGAGCCGGTCGTTCGCGGGCCGTACACCGGCTGCCTCGGCTACCTCGGCTTCAACCGCGAGAGCCAGTTCAACATCCTGATCCGCACCGCGGTTTGCCGAGATGAGATGGCATGGTTTCACATCGGCGCCGGTATCGTCGCCGACTCCGACCCCGCCGCCGAGTACGACGAGACCCTCAACAAGGCGGCCGGCTGGCTGGCAGCGCTGAACCTGCCGCCGTCGGCATTGCACTTGTCTCCGGCGGCGGAGATACCCACCCTCCGCGCGTGACCGGCCTCGGCACCATCCTCAACGTCGCCTGCATTCTCATCGGCGGATTCGCCGGGCTGTTTCTGTTTCGCAACATCTCCTTCAGGACACAGCAAAACCTGAAGTTCGCCATAGCACTGGTGTCGCTGGCGATCGGCTTCAAGATGATCTGGGACGGCCTCGCTGGCAGCTACCCCGGCCAGCCATCGCGCGACTGGCTAACGCGCGGCATCCTGTTCGTCGTGATGATGCTCTCGCTGGTCAGCGGCAAGTGGCTCGGCGGCAGGATCGGCATCCAGCGGCGGCTCAACTCGATGGGCGCCTGGGCTCGAAAAAAGTTCACTTCGGCCGCATTGAAGGAGAACGAAAAACATCCCCCGAGCGAAGGGTTCGTCACCTGCACGCTGCTGTTCTGCGTTGGGCCAATGGCGCTGCTCGGTTCGATCCAAGACGGTCTCACCGGCGACATCCGAACGCTCGCGATCAAGTCAGTGATGGACGGTATTTCGACGATGACCTTCGCGACGACCTTTGGCTGGGGAGTGCTCCTCTCCGCTGTGCCGGTGCTGGCCTATCAAGGCACACTGACGCTGCTAGCCACGGTGGTGAAGCAGGGACTCGACGCCCTGCCCGCGGCCGGATTGATGATCGACTCCATGACCGCGACCGGTGGCTTCATCGTGCTATGCATCCCGTTTTTGCTGCTGGAGATTCGCCGCATCCAGTTGGCCGACTACCTCCCTGCCCTCGTCATCGCCCCCGCCGCAGCGTGGACGTTTCTGGGCTGATTCCTCAGCGTGCCTGCACCAGCGCGCGGAATGGGCGGCCCATCTGGGAGGGATGGGTGAGGGTTTGCATTTGGCGCACGTCGATCGCTTGGCCAAGCGCGGGAGCGGTCTTCAGCATCTCGGCAAACGCACCATTCAAGAATCGTTCCTGTGATGTGAACTGCTCGGTGGCCAAGCCGGCGGCCTCCCCTTCGCGCTGGGCTAGGCCGAAGTTGGCGGGGGCGGTGAGGTCCTGTTCGCCGGGGGCGGTCAGGACGTTATCCACGAGTTTTTGCCCCCGATAACCGCGCACCGTCCCGTCCGGCTGATTCGCGGCGGGCCAATCGTCCGGGCCGTGGCCATAGTCAAGCGCAACCAATTTCCCGAGAACCAACTTGTCGGCGGCGGCACGCCACCACGCATTGGCCTGCGGCGACAACTCGGTCGTGTACCGGTCCGGCAACACGTCGAGCAACTCACCTGGCCAAGCCGGGAGCAGCGGCCGCCAAGTTGCGCCTTCGTCGTTGAGCCGTTCCCAGCGGAACGCGCCCTCGTGCCAGCCGACCGCCCACTCGAACCAGTCGCGCTTGGCGGCGTCCCAGCCGATGCGGCACACGGGAAAAGCATCAAGCAGTTCATTGCCGAAAATGACACCACGGATCTCTGTCATGTCGGCGAGCGTGTCGCACCAGTCGACTTTATCGGCGAACTTGGCCAAGCGCTTGGCTTGCCAATTCCGCCGCTTGGCCGACGGCTCGATGAGCGTGTACGTCAATCGCGCCAACAACGGCGCGTCGTTGGCGGCGAGCCAATCGAGAATGTCACCCGCCAAGCGGCCGTCGTGCGCGCCGGCCTCGGCGATCCGCACCGGCCCAGCGATCGCCCCGAGCCATTGCGAAAAACGGAAAGCCAGCAGTTGGCCAAACACCGCGCCGACACTCACGCTCGTGACGAAGTCGCCCTCGCGACCGACTTGCCCGGCGTCGGTTTCGTAATAGCCGAATTCCGGGTGATACAACGCCAGTTCCATGAACCGCGCGAACGGCATCGGGCTGCCGTCGCCGATTTCGGCGCGTATAATCTCGGCGAGTGGGTTCGCTCCTTGCGGCACGGCGTCCATTCTGACTAAAAGAAGCGCGGGAGCAACCCGTTCCCCGTGATGGAGCAGCCTCAACCGACACCCAAGCCGGCTAAGCCGACGCGGCTCGACGTGGCGCTGGTCGAGCGCGGTCTGTGCGAAAGCCGCGAGAAGGCCAAGCGCGCCGTGATGGCCGGCCAGGCGCGGGTGAACGGCCAACGCGCCGCCAAGGCCAGCGACAAGGTCAAGCCAAGCGACGCGTTGACGATCGCCGCGACGGAGAAGTTCGTGAGCCGCGGCGGCCACAAGCTAGAGCACGTGCTGGAGACGTTTGACGTCGACGTGGCCGGCCTGCGGGCGATCGACCTCGGTGCCTCAACCGGCGGTTTCACCGACTGCCTGCTGCAGCGAGGCGCGGCATCGGTGACAGCGGTGGACGTCGGCCAGGGGCAGCTTGCGTGGACGCTGCGCAACGACGCGCGTGTGCAGGTGATGGAGAGAACGAACGCACGGCACCTCACGCCGGCCAGTTTTCCACATCCGTTCGAGCCGTTTGACCTGGCGGTGGTCGACTGCTCCTTCATTTCGCTTCGACAGATTCTGCCGCCAACCGTAGATTTGCTGCCGCCCGGTGGCCGGGTGGTCGCGCTGGTGAAGCCGCAGTTCGAGGCTGGCAAGGCCGAAGCCGACAAGGGTCAAGGCGTGATCCGCGACCCGGAGGTGCACCGGCGGGTGCTCAATGAGTTGCGCGCGTTCGTCAACAATAAGTCGCCGCTGGAGTGGGTCGCCGAGACCGAGTCGCCGTTGACCGGCCCGGCCGGCAACAAGGAATTTCTCGTCCTGCTGAAAAAGTGAACAAGCCAGTCAAAAAAATCGCCCTCGTGGCCAACGCCAACAAGCCGGCGGCGGGACGCATCGTGCAGCGCGCGGCCAAGCTGGCGGCCGCGGCAGGCATGAGGCCGGTGACCGATGAGTCTGCGGCGCGCTCGGCGGACCTGGTCATGGTGTTCGGCGGCGACGGCACGATGCTGCACTGGGCCCGGGCCACCGCCGGCTCCGGCACGCCGATCTTTGGGGTAAACATCGGGGGCATGGGCTTCCTGACCGCCGTCTCGGGGAAGGAACTGGCCAAGGCGATCCAGGCAATCGCGGCGCGGAAATTTTCGACCGAGTCGCGGACGCTGCTCTCAGCCAGCGGGGAATCCAATGGCACGGCGTTCCGGCTCAACGCGATGAACGAGATGGTCGTCAGCCGCGGAACCGTGCCTCGAATGATCCGCGTCGAGGTCAAGGTGGACGGCGAAGTGCTGACCGTCTACCGCTGCGACGGGCTGGTCGTCGGCACGCCAACCGGCTCTACCGCCTACTCGCTGGCCGCCGGCGGGGCGATCGTGGCGCCGGACGCCGGCGTGTTCTCCATCACGCCGGTCTGCCCGCACACCCTGTCCAACCGCGCTGTCATCGTCAGCCAGCAATCGGCCGTCGAGGTGCGCCTGCTTGACCGCCAACGAGAAGCCACCCTGTCCGCCGACGGCTCGGATGTGGTGACACTGGGCGCCAACAGCCCGGTCACGATCCACCGCAGCCGCCACAAGGTGAAACTGGCCCGCCTGCCAGGCAGTTCATTTTTCCAGACCCTGCGACAGAAGCTGCAATGGACCGGATCGCACGCCTGAAGCCGTGATACGACTCAAGGACATAGCCCGCGAAGCCGGCGTCTCGGTGATGACCGTCTCGAAGGCGTTGCGGGACGCACCGGACATCGCCGCCAGGCCCAAGCTACGCATCGGTGACCTAGCCACGCGCATGGGCTATACGCCCACCCTCGGCGCGCGCCGCCTGCGCAATCGCGAGACCCGGCTGCTGGGGCTGGTGATCCCGGCCACCACCGATCCGATCTTCGCGCGCATCGTGATGGCGATCGAGCAACGCGCCCTCGAACACGGCTACGAGTTGATCCTGCACCACTCGTGGAACCAGGCCGAGCGCGAGGAGACGATTCTGCGCAACCTCATCGCGCGCCGAGTCGATGGCATCTTCCTCTCGCCCGTCTACCACAACGACCCGGACGTACCGGCCTATAGGGAACTCAGGCAGCGGGGCATTCCGACCGTCATCATGGGGCCGCTGGCGGAGTTCTGCGCCGACTTTGTCAACGTGCAGTCGCTCGGCAACGAATCGGCGTTCGGGATGACACAGCACCTCATCGACCTCGGGCACCGGCGCATCGCCTTCTTTGCCGGGCCGCGCTTCTCGGCACGGGCGGTCTCGAGGCAGGAAGGCTACCGGCGCGCCCTGCGCGAAAACAACATCAATGAGGATCCCGGCCTCGTCTTCAACGCCGGCATGACCATCGCTGAAGGCTCGACTGCCGCGGAACATTTTCTCGAGGAGGAAACCAAGGCAACAGCGGTGCAGGCCGTGAACGACCTCGTCGCGATCGGCGCGGCGAATATCTTCCTCGAGCGCGGATTTAAGATCCCCAGCGATTTGTCGGTGGCCGGCTTTGGTAACATCCTGACCAGCGAGCATTACCGGGTACCGTTAACCACCGTGCGGCAGCCCAAGTTTAGGCTCGGCATGGCGGCGTTCGACACCATGCTGAAGCTGCTTGCCGGCGAACGCCCGGAGTCGCAGCGCATCGTCGCCGAGGTGCTGGTGCGCCAAAGCACCGCGCCGCCCAAGACGAAAGAGGGTACCAGAAAATAACCTGTCCCTCACTTGGCCAAGTGGGTGAACTCAGCAAAACATTTCCCGTCCGGGACTACAACCTAGATGCCACATTGGTGAGTGGCCAAGCCTTTTGCTGGCAATCCATTGGCCAAGCGTGGGAAGGCGTGCTCGGCGGCCGTTGGGTTCGGTTGCGCTTGGCAAAGGGCGGCATCGCGACCGAAGTCGCAAAGCCGGTCCACGACTGGGCTTGGCTCGAGCATTACCTCCAACTGCACTTCGACCTTGGCCAAGCGCTCGCCACGTTGCCTGACGACGAGCCAATACAAAATGCGATCGCCGCCCTACCAGGCCTGCGCCTGCTCCGGCAGGATTACTGGGAATGCCTCGCGTCGTTTATTCTCTCCGCAACCAAGCAAATCGTGCAAATCCGGCAGATGGTCGCACTGTTGAGTCAACGGTTTGGCGAATTAGTTGAATCCAAAGGTAGCAAACCGGCCTTTGCGTTTCCGGCGATTGAGGCCGTCGCCGCCTGCAGCGAAGCCGAGTTGCGCGAATGCAAACTTGGCTTTCGCGCGCCGAACCTTCGCGGGGCAGCGCGCAACATTCTAGATGGCTCAATCAACTGGCAACAGTTACCGACAATGCCCAGCAACGAGGCAAGGACGGAACTGATGAAACTGCGGGGTGTCGGCCAAAAGATCGCCGACTGCGTGCTACTCTACGCCGGCGGACATCAGGACGTTTTTCCGGTGGACGTCTGGATTGAGCGCGCGCTCAGGCAACTTTACTTCGCGAAGCGGCGACCAAGTCCCAAGCGTCTGCGCAAGTTTGCCGACACGCACTTTGGTCCGTACGCCGGCTACGCGCAGCAGTACCTGTTCGACCACGCCCGCCTTCATTTGAAATTGAAGTAACCGAAATGAGTTTTGCCAAGTTGGATGTTTTGTTGTCGCCGGAGGAGTTTGAAGCGCTGCCGGGGCGCGACTTGAGCACGACGGGCTGCGTGGTGTTCGACGTGCTGCGGGCCACCTCCACGATGACGGTAGCCCTGGCCAACGGCGCGACCGGCATCCTGCCGTGCGGAACGATCGACGAGGCGGTTTCTGCGCGTGCGTCGAAGCCAGAATTACTCTTGGCCGGAGAACGCGACGGCCTGCGAATCACAGCGTCAGTCTCGGGCGGCGTGGATTTCGACCTGGGCAACTCACCGCGCGAGATGACCACCGAGGCGGTCTCGGGACGGCAACTCGCGATGACGACGACCAACGGAACGCGCGCGCTAAAAGCGTGCAAGGGGGCGCGCCGGGTTTGGATTGGTAGCTTTTTGAACCTTACCGCGCTTGGCCAAGCGATACGCACCACCGAACTGGAGCAACTACTCTTGGTCTGCGCTGGCACGGGCGACGACCGGGCGCTGGAGGATGAGCTCGGGGCGGGCGCTCTGTGCGATTCATTGTGGGATGACCTTAGCCAAGCGGCCTCGGAGACAGCCCGGCACACGCGCGAACAGTACCGGGAAAACCGCAATCAACTGCTCGAATCGGCCGGCCAAGCGGCGAATGGTAGCCGGCTCCTGAGCATCGCGGATCTTGCGGCTGATGTGCCGTTCTGTTTTCAGCGTGACACCTTCTCCGTTGTCGGCGAGTTGGGGACCGACGGGTGGATCGTGGGCTGAGCAGTTGCGCTTGGCCAACCGGGATTGGGAGCGTACCTTCCCGCCGATGTCATTCGAATTGAATAAAACAGGCCTCCTGATGTTGACTGCTTGGCTTGCGCTTGGCCAAGCGGTGTCAGACGAGGCCAAGCCGGAGGTAAAAACCGGAACGCTCATCATTGAATTCGATGGCTTGGCCAACGACAAGGGGGAGGTGCTGGTTGGCCTTTACAACGAGGCCAAGAAATTTCCGAAGGAAAACCAGGCACTGCACAACCTGAAGGCCAAGCCAGCGAAGAAAAAGTGCGTGATCAAGGCCGAGAAACTGCCTTACGGCGACTACGGCGTCGCGGCCATGCACGACGAAAACAAGAGCGGCAACATGGATTACAACGTGATCGGGCTGCCCACGGAGAAGTACGGTTTCTCGAACAACAAGCGCCCGGGGCTGTTTGGCCCACCGGGGTTCAAGGCGTGCCGGTTCGTGATCGACAAGCCGGTGGTGAAAATCAAAATTACGCTGAAGTAGCACGGCCCTCCTCACGCGGCTTGGCTGTTCTTTTGACTTCAACGGCGCGTTCGTTTTCTCCCTCTCCCTGGCCTCTCCCGCTGGGAGAGGGTTTTTTATGGACACCGGGTAGGGGCACAAAAAAACCGGAACGGTGAGTTCCGGTTTTTAGGAAATAAATTTGGCGACTACCTACTCTCGCACAACCTATAGAAGCACTACCATCGGCAATGCAGCGTTTGACGGCCGAGTTCGGAATGGAATCGGG
>CAYWMH010000097.1:0-8708 GCA_964459315.1 uncultured Verrucomicrobiota bacterium | reverse complement strand
GGCCATCGGCCCGTAAGTCTCAAGCGCGTATTGCCGCATACCGTCGGTCAACTCCCGCCCGGTGACATGCCGCGGCTCCTTCGCACCGGACATCCTGGCCATCTTATGCTGGGGGTAGTCGAGTCCCTCGCGAACGAATTGGTACGCCTCTAGCGGATAACGACTATCCTTGGCCAGAATAGTTTCCAGCACTTCGTTGTAGTCGAACTGTTGCATCAGTTATCAGACTGGCCGGGCGGCGGCGGGGCTGGGGTTAAAATGCATGACTTCACTCCCCAACCAACAAGCAGGAGCAGTGCCACCATGCAGAGCATCTTCTGCTCCTTCGGCGTGAAATGATTCCGGGCGATGTCGGCGGGCGAGAACCTCACACGGCGACAATGTTCACCAGTTTGCCAGGGATGACGATCACTTTTTTCACGCTTTTGCCGTCGGTGTGGCGGCGGATGTTTTCGCTCTCCTGCGCGATCCGCTCGATCTCGGCCTTGTCCATGCCGGCCGGGATCTGAATGCGGTCGCGCAGCTTGCCGTTTACCTGCACAGCCATCTCGATGGTGGACTCGACGAGGTGTGCCTCGTCGTGGCTTGGCCAAGGTTGATAGGCCAGCGTCGAGCCGCCGCCGTTGGCCTTGGCGTACAGTTCCTCGGCAATGTGCGGCGCGAAAGGCGCGAGCAGCAGCAGAAAATCGTTCATCAACGCCAACGGCCGGATGTCCCAGTTGGACGCCTCGTTGGTGAACACCATGAGCGCGGAGATGGCGGTGTTGAAGCGGAGTTGCTCCATGTCTTCCGTCACCTTCTTGATGCAGGTGTGCAACACCTTGAGCTGCCCAGACGTGGGCTCCGCCTCGCCGACGCCCTCGTCCAGTTTAAGCGCCGCGAGCAGTTCCAGCCCGGCATCCGGCTTGGCGGTCAGTTGCTGCTCGAACTCCTTTTCGCTCGCCTCGTCGATGAACATTCGCCACACGCGGCCGAGGAAACGGTAGACGCCCTCGACGCCCTTGGTGTTCCACGGCTTCACCATCTCGAGCGGCCCCATGAACATCTCGTACAGACGAAAAGCGTCCGAGCCGAACTCCGCGAGGATGTCGTCCGGGTTGACGACGTTGCCCCGCGACTTCGACATCTTTTGACCGTCCTCGCCGAGGATCAGCCCCTGGTTGACCAGCTTGTAAAACGGTTCCGGCGTGGAAACGTGGCCAAGGTCGAACAGAAGCTTGTGCCAAAACCGCGCGTACAGCAGGTGCAACACGGCGTGCTCGGTCCCGCCAACGTACAGGTCCACCCCCGGGGTGACACCTTCGCCGGATGTCCCCATCCAATACCGCTCGGGCGACTCACCGATGAATCGTTCGCCGTTGGTGGCGTCGAGGTAGCGCAGGTAATACCAGCAACTGCCGGCCCATTGCGGCATGGTGTTCGTCTCCCGCTTGAGACCGTCACCGGCCTGGCACCATTCCTCGGCGCGGGCCAGCGGCGGCTCGCCGGTGCCGGTTGGCTTGAAATCAGTCAGGTCCGGCGGCGTGAGCGGCAGGTCATCCTCGACCAGGCCAAGGTGGCCGCCGTCGTCCCACACGATCGGGAACGGCTCGCCCCAGTAGCGTTGCCGGCTGAAGAGCCAGTCGCGCAGCTTGTAATTAACCCGCCCTTGGCCAAACGCCTTTTCCTCGAGCCAAGCGGTGATTTTGTACTTGGCCTCGGGCGTTGGCAGGCCGTCAAGGAAACCGGAGTTCACCGCCGTGCCGTCACCGGTGAAGCCAAGCGACTCCCCGCCCTCCGGGGCCTGCACCACCACCTCGATCGGCAACTTGAATTTCTGCGCGAACTCCAAGTCGCGCGTGTCGTGTGCCGGCACCGCCATGATCGCCCCCGTGCCGTAGCCAGCCAGCACGTAATCGGCCGTCCAGATCGGCACCGGCTGGCCGTTGGCCGGGTTGACCGCAAACGCGCCGGTGAACACACCGCTCTTCTCCTTGGCCAAGTCGGTGCGCTCAAGGTCGCTCTTCCGCGCCGCCTCGGCCTGGTATGCCTCGACGGCGGCCCGGTGCTCGTCGGTGACAAGGCGTTCGAGCAAATCGCTCTCCGGCGAGAGTACCATGTACGTCGCCCCGAACAGCGTATCCGGCCGCGTCGTGAACACGGGAATTTCGATGTCAGAACCGTCTACGCGGAACACCACTTCCGCCCCCTCCGAGCGACCGATCCAGTTGCGCTGCATCTCCTTTAGCGAGTCGCTCCACTCGATGCTGTCGAGGTCGTCCAGCAACCGCTGCGCGAAGGCGGTGATGCGGAGCATCCATTGGCGCATCGGCTTGCGCTCAACCGGAAAACCGCCGACCTCGCTGACGCCGTCCTTGACCTCCTCGTTCGCCAGCACGGTGCCAAGCTCGGGGCACCAGTTCACCGGCGCCTCGCTCACATAGGCCAAGCGATGATTGTCACGCCAGGCGCGGCGCTGCTCGTCGGTCGTCACGTCTGCCGGGTAGGCCAGCGAGTCGATCGGCTCCGCCCGATTTGTCGCCGGGTTGAACCAAGCGTTGTACAACTGCAGGAAAATCCACTGCGTCCACCGGTAATAATCGGGATCGGTCGTGTTAATTTCCCGGCTCCAGTCGTAGCTGAAGCCAAGCGATTGAATCTGGCGCTTGAAGTTGGCGACGTTGGTCTCGGTGGTGATGCGCGGATGCTGGCCGGTCTTGATCGCGTACTGCTCTGCCGGCAGACCGAACGCGTCCCACCCGATCGGGTGGAGCACGTTGAAACCGCGCATACGCTTGTAGCGGGCGAGGATGTCGGTGGCGGTGTAGCCTTCCGGGTGGCCGACATGCAGCCCCGCGCCCGACGGGTACGGGAACATGTCGAGGATGTAATATTTCGGGATGTCGCCGGGGTTCGCGTCCGGGTGACGCTCGTGGATCGGATGGTCTGCAGGGACGCTCTCGCCAGGGTTCCACGCCCGGATCGTCTCTCCGGCATGCCACGCTGCATGCCACTTCGGCTCGAAAATCTGGAACGGATATTGTCTGCGCATGGGTGCGGGTAAATTCTCTCAGTCGGGTGGTCGCTTGGCCAAGCGCTTGGATTACACCTCCAGGTCGTGGTCGGTGACCGCGCCAAGCGAGGCCGAGGTCACGGCGCTGGCGTACTTGGCCAGGACGCCCTTGGTGTAGCGCGGCCTCGGCTTGCGCCACGCCTTGCGGCGCTTGGCCAATTCCTTCGCCGACACACCGAGGGTCAACTGACGCCGCTCGGCGTCGATCGTGATCGAGTCGCCGCGCTTGACCAACGCCAACAGCCCACCCGCATACGCCTCCGGCGTGATGTGACCGACGACGAAGCCGTGTGTGCCGCCGGAGAACCGGCCGTCGGTGATCAGCGCCACGTCGTTGCCCAAGCCGGCCCCCATGATGGCGGCTGTCGGGCCGAGCATCTCGCGCATGCCGGGGCCGCCCTTTGGCCCCTCGTAGCGGATGACGATCACGTCGCCCTTCCTGATCTTGCCGGCGAGGATCGCCCGCATCGCCTTCTCCTCAGAGTCGAACGGCTTGGCTGTGCCGGTGAAGCTCATTCCCTCCTTGCCGGTGATCTTGGCCACGCCGCCCCCTGGCGCGAGGTTGCCGTACATCACCACGAGGTGGCTGTTTTTCTTGATCGGTCGGCTCAACGACTGGACGATTTTCTGCCCCTTGCGGTACGGCTTCGCCTTGGCCAGGTTCTGCGCCATCGTGCGCCCGGTCACTGTCAGGCAGTCGCCGTGCAACAACCCGGCACGGAGCAACGTTTTCATCATCGGCTGGATGCCGCCGATGGCGACCAACTCGCTCATCAGGTATTTGCCGCTTGGCTTGAGGTCGGCCAACACCGGCACCTTTTTGCCAATGCGCGTGAAGTCGTCGATGGTCAGCCTGACATCGGCCGCGTGGGCCATCGCCAGCAAATGCAGCACGGCATTCGTTGAGCCGCCGAGCGCAATCACCACGGTGATGGCATTCTCGAACGCCTTTTTCGTCATGATGTCGCGCGGCCTGATGCCAAGCTTGAGCAGGTTCAGCACCGCAGCCCCGGCCTCGCGGCAATCCTTTTTCTTCGCCGGGCTTATCGCCGCCTGGGCGCTGCTGCCCGGCAGACTCATCCCCATCGCCTCGATCGCGCTGGCCATGGTGTTCGCGGTGTACATGCCGCCGCACGAGCCCGGCCCCGGGATGGCGCAGGAGGTGATCTGCTCGAGGCCCTTGTCGGAAAGATGGTTGTTGGCGTGCGCGCCAACCGCCTCGAACACCGAGACGATGTCGAGCTTCCTCGTGTCGCCTGTGATGCACCCGGGCAAAATCGTGCCGCCGTAGACGAACACCGCCGGGCGGTCCATCCGCGCGATGGCGATCATGCAGCCCGGCATGTTCTTGTCGCAGCCACCGATGGCCACGTAACCGTCCATGCACTCGCAGCCCACAACCGTCTCAATTGAGTCTGCGATCACCTCGCGGGACACGAGCGAGTACTTCATCCCTTCCGTCCCCATCGAAATGCCATCAGAGATCGTGATGGTGTTGAAAACGATCGCCTTGCCACCGGCCTTGTTCGCCCCGGCCTCGGCCAGTCGTGCCAACTCGTCAATGTGCATATTGCATGGCGTAACATTGCTCCACGTAGAGGCGATACCTATGATCGGCTTTTTAAAATCCGTAGTCTTGAACCCGGTCGGATAAAGCATCGCACGGCTCGGCGCACGGTCCGGGCCGTCCAGCATGATCGCGGATTGCGGCCGCGGATCGGGGTGTTGTTTTTTATTGTTGGATTTTTTCCTCATCGCAATTCGACGGCCGCGCAGTCTCGACAAAACCCGCCCCAAAAACAAGCCAAGCTGTGGAATTATCCCTATTCCGGCCGCCTTCCAGCGGTGGCACCGTAGCATGACGGCATTTGTCCATTGCGATGTTGTCCCGCTTGATTCCGGAACAATTGCGTTTGACATATCATGAACGCCTGCCACATTTGCCCCGCATGAAACTCACTTCAACGATCATCCTCTCCATCGGCTTGGCGGGCGCGGTCTGCGCCGAGAAATCAACCCTCGACATTCCCCTCAAGGACATTGACGGCAAGAAGACCAACCTCGGCGCCCACAAGGGCAAGGTGATGCTGGTGGTGAATGTCGCCAGCAAGTGCGGGCTGACCAAACAGTACACGCAGCTTCAGGCCGTCCATTCGAAATACACCAAGAAGGGGTTCACCGTGCTTGGCTTTCCTTGCAACCAGTTCGGCAAACAGGAACCGGGCAGCCCGCTGGAAATCAAGAAGTTTTGCACCGACAACTACTCGGTCACCTTCCCGCTCCACGCAAAAATCGAGGTGAACGGTGACGATGCCCATCCGCTTTATAAGCGGCTCAAGAAAGAGTCGGGCGGCTCGGACAAAATACGGTGGAATTTCGAGAAATTCCTGCTCGACGGCAAGGGCAAGGTGATCAAGCGTTTCTCACCCCGAACCAAGCCGGACGACCCCGAGGTGATTGCCGCCATCGAATCTGCGCTGAAGAAATAGCGCTTGGCCAATCGCATCACCGCTTGGCTCTACGGCAGTTTGAGCCAAACGGTGTTTGCGAGGGTCAACTCGAGCAGCAGCAGCGCCAACCCGGCGACAACGAGGAACGGGAACCACTCGTCGTAGTTGAAGTAGCGCTCGACCTCGACCTCGGTTTTTTCCATCTGGTCGATCTTGTCGTAGATCTCCCGCAGTTTTTTCTGGCTGTCGGCCCGGAAATATTGGCCGCCAGTCTGCTCGGCGATTTTTTGCAGCGTCTCCTCGTCGATGTTCACCTCGACATTGCGATACCGTTTCCGGCCGAAAACGTCAGTGTATGGCATCGGCGCCACGCCGCGCGTGCCGACGCCGATGGTGTAAACCTTCACCCCCAGCGACTCGGCCGCCTCGGCGGCGGTCAACGGCGCGACGGTGCCGGCGTTGTTCTGGCCGTCTGTCATCAGGATGATAATGCCGCTCTCCGAGTTGGGGAGGTCGCGCAGACGGTTCAACCCGGCGCTGATCGCCGAGCCGATCGCGGTGCCGTCCTCGATCGACTGGCTCCCGGCCTCGAGCCGGTCGAGGTTGGCGATCAGGAAATCGTGGTCTAGCGTCAGCGGCGCAGCGATGTAGGCCCGCCCGGCGAAGGCCACGAGACCGATCCGATCCGACGGCCTATCCTCAACGAAGCCCTTCAGCACCGCCTTGGCCACCTCGGTGCGGTTGGCCCGCTTGCCCTTCAACTTGAAATCCTCAGCCAGCATGCTGCCGGACAGGTCGAACGCCACGGCAATGTCGATGCCGCTGGCCCGGATTTTCTCGGTGCCCTCGCCCCATTGCGGGCGGGACATCGCCAGCACCAGCAGCAGCAGCGCTGTCCAGCGCAGGAAGCCGAGCAGCACCCCCGATTTCGGCTTGGCCAAGCCCATGATGCCTCGCACAAGTTGAACGGAGGAAAACATCAGCGCCGGCCGGCCACCCAACCAGCGTCGCCGCGCCCACGCCACCAGCGGCAGAACCAACAGCAGGAGCAGCCACCACGGATTGTCTATCCTGAGGTCGCCGATGTTCATGGCTCGGCCTCCGTCTCCTCGCTCAGGCTCGGCTGCGTCTCGCCGACCAACCGGCTGGCGGCCTCATGCAGCTCTCGCAGCTCCTGCTCCGGCGGCTGCGCCTTGGCGAATTTCACCATGTCGCACGCGCCGAGGAAGTCGGCCAGCAGTTGCTTGTGCCCGTCGGCCAGGCGCTGGCTCGACTGCAACTCAAACAAAAACTCCTCGGTCGTCCGGTCCGGCGCGTGCAGGTCGAATCGTTGCTCGAGATAGTCCCGAATGATGAGCGACACCTCGACGCAAAACCGGTCGGCCTCGTGAATCAGGCCAAGCGCGCGCTGCAGCCGATCCCACGCAACAACGTGCGGCGGGAGCGGCGGGGGCGGCGCCAGTTCCGCGCTGCGCTTGGCCAACTGCCGCCGGACTAACCAAGCGATGACCCCGGTCACCACCAACACCGCCACGATGGCCAGCAACCACCCAACCCATTCGTGGCCGGTGGGGATGTCGGCCAAGTCCTTGAGCCCCCGGATGTCCGGGATTTCCCCTTGGCCAACCGCGTTGGTGGCATCGGCGGGATCGGGCAAAACCAGCGCCCCGGAATGGGTGTTCGTAGGCGTCGGCATCAGGCGGCGAGGTGCCGGCGTTTCAAGCGCATCTCAAAAAATCGCTCGAGCGCCGTGATGTACGGCTCGTCGGTGCGAATCTGGATCGAGTCGATACCGGATGTGCGGAACAGCCGCACGAGTTCCTCCTGCGCATCGGCCTGACGCTGGGTGTAGGCCTTGCGCCGGCGGTCGTCGCCGGTGTTGATCTCAACCGCCTGCCCCGTCTCTGCATCCTGCAGCACCACCCAGCCGACATCCGGCAGTTCCAGTTCGCGCGGGTCGGTGACCTGCACCGCCACCACGTCGTGCCGCCGGCTGGCCTGCCGCAATGCCGTGGTGGAGGTCTGCGCCAGTGTCTCCGACATCACGGCATGCCGCCGCAGGTGCGCGTCCACCGAGCGCCGGCTCGGGTTCGTCTGCCCGAGAAAATCGGAGACGCAGACGGTGATCGCCTTGCGCGGCACCACGCGCCCGAGGAATTCCAACGCGCCGTTCAGGTCGGTGCCGCGGTGTTCCGGCTCGTAAAACAAAATCTCGCGGATGACGCGCAGCACATGGAAGCGGCCCTTGCGCGGCGGCACGTATTTCTCCACCCGGTCGGTGAACAGAATCAGGCCAACCTTGTCGTTGTTGCGGATCGCAGAGAACGCCAGCACCGAGGCCAACTCGGCAGCGATCTCGCGCTTGGTCTGCTCCACCGAGCCGAAAAAGCCGGAGCCGCTCAGGTCGACCAACAGCATCAGCGTCAGCTCCCGTTCCTCCGAGTACACCTTTACGAACGGCTGGTTCATCCGGGCGGTGACGTTCCAGTCGATCGACCGGATCTCGTCGCCCGGCGTGTACTCACGCACCTCCTCGAAGTGCAGGCCCTGCCCCTTGAACGCGCTGTGGTACTGCCCGGCCAACGTCTCGGTGACGAGCCGCTTGGTGCGAATCTCGATCTGGCGAATTTTCTTGAGGATCTCCCTTGGGATCATAACGGCGCAAACGCGGCCCGCAGCCTAGCCGATTCCCCCGCCGGTGTGGAGTCCCCGATTGGCCAAGCGACGTGCCGCCCCCACGACAACCGCAACGACGAGGCAGGCCCAGCCGAACAGGTCGCCATGCCGGTTGTACGCCGTTTGGCCAAGCGCCTGGCCAAGCGGCACCTCAAACGACACAAACCCGGCCCCGTAAATGTTGCCACTCTCCTGCCCGAAATATTGCCGCACCCGGCCCAGCGGATCGATCCAGCAGGTCAAGCCGTTGTTGGCGCAGCGCACCAGCGGCACGCCGTTCTCCACCGCCCGGAACACGGCGTTGGCCGCGTGCTGCCACTGCTCCGGCCCGGCGCCGAACCAGCCGTCGTTGGTCAGGTTCACGAGCAGCGCCGTCTCCGGTGACACGTGCTCGCGGCCGCCGTGCGGGAAGGCGTCCTCGAAACAGATCAACGGCGAGAGCTTCTCCTCGACATCCGGCAGCGTAAACTGCACCGGCTCCGTCCCGGCGGTGAAACTGCCGCCGATCGGGGAGAGGTATTTCATGAACG